>CALJNA010000047.1 GCA_937981955.1 uncultured Granulosicoccaceae bacterium | reverse complement strand
TGCACCAGCGAGCATCAGCAGGCCAGTGAGTTGCACGGTAAAAGCTTTGGTTGATGCCACACCAATCTCGGCACCGGCTTTCATCAGATAGGACATGTCAGATTCACGTACCAAGGATGAACCTGGTGCGTTACACAGGGTCAGGCTGGTCATATAGCCTTGTTCTTTTGCCAGTCGCAATGCCGCCAGAGTGTCTGCGGTTTCACCGGACTGAGAAATGGTAACTAATAAACTGTTTTCATGTACGTGTGATTCGCGATAGCGATACTCAGATGCAATTTCAACGTTGCACGATACGCCACCGAAGGCTTCAAACCAGTAGCGAGCAGTCATGCCGGCATGGTAGCTCGTTCCACATGCAATGATCTGAACATGCTGAACCTTGGACAAAAGATCTTTTGCGTTCTCACCAAATGCGGTATCCAGAACCAGGCCGTTCTCAAGACGACCTTCGAGCGTGCGCTGAATAGCAACCGGTTGCTCGTAGATTTCTTTTTGCATGTAGTGACGATAGTTTCCCTTGTCACTGGCATCGTTAGACAAGTTAGACTCTTCGACAGTACGCTCTACCGAATTCCCCTCTACATCGACTATAGAAACTGAAGTTCGAGTTATTTCAGCCACATCGCCCTCCTCGAGGAAAGCAAATTTTCTCGTGACTGGTAACAATGCCAACTGGTCTGATGCGATGAAGTGTTCACCAACGCCATATCCAATAACCAAAGGGCTGCCTGATCGCGCTACGATGAGTCGTTCTGGCTGCGTCTTGTCCATGATAACGGTGCCGTAAGCACCCTCTAACTGGCGCACCACTTTTTGTACGGCTTCAAACAAGGTGCTCGAACTCTTGAGTTCCTTATCAACCAGATGCGCTATGACTTCCGTATCGGTATCGGAGGTGAATACGTAACCTTCGCTTTGCAATTGTTCACGCAGCTCTGCGTGGTTTTCAATAATACCGTTGTGAACCACAGCGATACGCTCGGTAGAAACGTGCGGATGCGCATTCTTTTCGTTTGGCTCACCATGTGTTGCCCAGCGTGTATGCGCAATGCCGACGCCGCCTGGCATACCTTCTTCTGCGACCGCATCGGCAAGCGATTTGACTTTACCAACACGACGAATGCGGCGCATTTCACCGTCGCTATCAATAGTGGCGATTCCTGCCGAATCATAGCCGCGATACTCAAGGCTTTGCAGCCCCATCAACAGTATGTCGGCGATATCGCGTTGCGCTACGGCACCTACTATTCCACACATGATTTACAGTCCTTCAACTTTTACTTTTATGAATTTATTTTTCGTTCAACTTCAGCTTGCGCTACTTCTTTTTCTTTTCTGGTCGCTTCCAACCATCAATGTCAGTACGTTGCGCCCGGGTAAATGTCAGACTCTTAGCCGACACTTCTTTGGTGATCGTTGAGCTTGCACCAATGGTTGCATCTTCACGCACCGTGACCGGCGCAACCAACACGGTGTTCGATCCAATCGATACTCCATCTTCGAGCACAGTTCGATGTTTGTTCGCACCGTCGTAGTTAGCCGTGATAGTCCCGGCACCCACATTGACTCTGGCACCGACCTCAGAATCGCCTACGTAACTCAGGTGATTCACTTTACTACCTGCGCCAATGCTGGCATTTTTTGTTTCAACAAAATTACCAATCTTTGCACCTTCGGCCAGCTTGCTGCCAGGACGTAAGCGAGCAAACGGCCCAACATGACAACCAGCACCCAGTTCAGAAGATTCCAATACTGAATTAGCCTGTACAACTGTTCCATCGCCAATATGACTATCGATAACGACGCAGTTCGGACCGATACTCACGTTGTTTCCCAGACTGCAATCACCAATAAATACACAGTTCACGTCAATTTCATTATCGGTACCCGTATTCAATGTACCGCGAACGTCCAACCGGGCAGGGTCTCTAACGGTAACACCAGCTGCCATCAACATGGCGGCCTGAGTCTGCTGATACACTCTTTCCAATTCAGCCAACTGCTCACGAGAGTTAATTCCTTCAGCTTCCCATTCATCTTCCGGGTGAACCGTTTGAATGGTTTGTCCTGCCTTAACCGCCAACTCAAAAATATCGGTTAGATAGTATTCGCCCTGAGCATTCTCATTATTAATTTCACCAAGATACTTTCGTAGAGCACCGCCATTGACTGCAAGCACACCAGCATTTATCTCGTTAATCTTCAGTTCTTCTTCGCTGGCATCCTTTTGTTCTACAACACCGGTTACCGAGCCGTTTACCCTTTTGATTCGTCCGTACCCGCTAGGGTCATCAACAATCAAGGACAGCAAACCCAGCTGATCCTTACTGGTAACGTCCAGCAGTCCTTTAAATGTGTCTGAACGGGTTAGCGGCACATCGCCGTACGTGATTAGCACCGTGTCGTCATCTTCGATACCGTCAAGGGCCTGTTGTACAGCGTGGCCTGTGCCCAGCTGCTCGGTTTGCATGGCCCAGTTCACAGATTGGGTAATTGTCTGTTTCACCTGGTCACTGCCGTGCCCTATGACCACGGTGATACTGGCCGGATTCAGTGTTGAAACTGTGTCAAGAACGTGACCGAGCAATGGCCTGCCAGCCAGCCGATGCAACACTTTAGGCATGGATGATTTCATGCGCGTACCCTTGCCTGCGGCCAGCACGATAATCCGAATTGCCATTGATTTCTCCGAGCGTAATTTAGTCATTATCGCAATGCAGGAACCGGACCCCGATGGCAGGCCGGAAAGTTGAAAATTGACGCTGCATTGCGTTGAAAATCTGGCACTCTTTCAGTTGATCTCAATGCCTGAAAATGGGGTGCCAGAGACGAAAATGCCGGCTTGAGCCGGCGTCTCTGTTAGATTGTAGCGTCCGTTTGACGCTCTACGTTAGGAATTGACCAAAGCTGAATAGGTTATTTACGATGTACGACAAGAGGTCTGTTTTCAGGCAATTGCCGTGTTATCAGGATAGCAATTTTTCAAACTGACGCGGAAAACATCAGCGTTACGTTTTTCTGCAATTTTCGCAGTGAAGGCATAGCCTCGGCGTTACACACTTTCACCGCATTGACCTGTCCGCCTGCCTTCATAGTAGCCAATTTGAACGTTACGTCTAACTCCACTCGCTCGTTGGTACTTTGTAATCTATGCGAGCAACCAAGGACTGTTCAGGAGCTACGAGTGCAACATGATATTCGCCAATTGGCGTTGTCGCAGTATTTGGCTGTCTCTGAAGAATCAAAAAAAAGGCCGCCCTCGTTTCCGAGAGCGGCCTTTGAGTATAAGCCCTGATTTTCTTTGTATTAGTTATCGAAAAACGGTACCGGGCAAGTACCTGTGGCATTGGTAATCATTTCAATATCAGCCGCACAGTCGTTGTATTGCTCCTCTGATTCAATAAACAGGGTGTTTCGGTTGCTCGGGATAAAAATCAGTCGAGGACCAAGCCCATCATCAAACCACCCTGGGACGTTG
>CALJNA010000046.1 GCA_937981955.1 uncultured Granulosicoccaceae bacterium | reverse complement strand
CCTCATACCGATTTCGGTGTGCTCACCGTGTTGTGTCAGGATGATACCGGTGGTCTTCAGGTGCAGGACATCAATGGCGACTGGATTCACGCGCCACCAATCGAGGATACGCTGGTTGTAAACGTGGGCGATTTATTGTCTCGCTGGACGGCAGGCGAATATAAATCCACACCGCACAGAGTGGTGAACACATCAGGCAAGGAACGCATCTCACTGGTGTTGGCATTCGACCCCGACCCTGAAACCATAATTGATGCGAACGACATACCAGGGTTAACAGCAACAGAGGAACCGATTAGCTGCGGGGATTATCTGTTGTGGCGCTTTGAAAAGGCGTTTGCCTATCGGAAAAAAACAGGCTGACTCATGGATATTGTAATAGACAGAGCTGATACCGAAAAAGCCGCTGTCGATGGCAACGATCAGGCGATTGGTTCAGCGCTAAGAAATTTGCGCGAAACGCAGAGTATTTCTGCACGTCAGCTGGCTGATAAGTCCGGCATTTCTGCCGCCATGATCAGTCGGATCGAAAGCGGTCAAGTATCGCCATCCATATCCACGATGACGTCGTTGAGTAGTGCACTTGATGTGCCGTTTGTAAGTTTATTCAGGGACATGGTGTCAGAACGAACCGACTTTACGCATGTAAAAAATGGCAATGGAATGAAGTCTACACGCCTGGTCGGCGATCATATCCATCATTACGTCAATGTTGCATCTCACAGTCGGCGCGATTTGAATTTCGAGGCACACCTGGTCACGATGACACCACAGGACTGTGAATCTCCGCGTTATGTTGGCCATGGCGTGGTGTTCATGCACGTTATAAAGGGTTCTGCAAAATATCGATACGGTAAACAGGAATTGCTGCTCGAAGCAGGCGATAACCTGAGTATCGATGCAGAGCTGATACACGGGTTCACCGATATACTTACCCCGGAATTTGTGTTCCTCTCAGTTCAAGCGGAAGCCCGACGATGAGTGCGTGGATAAGTATGCTAACCGACGCTGAGGCAAGCCCGGATTTACTCGATGCCTTGCAACTGGCGCGCACGCCCCACGGTACTGTTGATAATGTCATGCGTGTTCATTCACACCGACCTAACACCATGCGCGGGCATGTTGCGCTCTATCGCGCAGCGCTACACGATGATACCAACACCCTGCCCGAATGGCTGCAGGAAACCATATCATCCTATGTCTCTATATTGAATTCATGTAACTATTCGCTGGCCAATCATTGGGCGAATGCACGACATTTAATTAATGACGACGCGAAAGCGGATGCTATTGAAACCGCTTTACATGCGAACAAACCAGAAACGGTCTTTGACGGCGCTGAGCTTGCTTTGCTTCGCTATGCGCAAAAACTCACTCTGTCACCCGGAACAATGGAAGAACAGGATGTTGATGCTTTAAAGCAGGCGGGGCTGGACGACGGGCAGATACTGGAAGCGAATCAGATTGTCGGTTACTTTAACTATGTAAATCGACTGCTCAACGGATTGGGAGTGACTACCGACGGTGACACAGTAGGTTATTATGCAAAAGGTGAATCGGATGACACCTGATACAGACCCGTCACAGCTTGCACAACAACATTTCAGCAACACCGATTTTGCCGGAGCAATTGCCCTGCTACGCGATTGCGTTGCCGGTCAGGCGGGTCAGCGTCTGTTGATTGTCAGCGAAGAGTCGAGTGACGGTTTCTATGACGAGCAAGCGCCGAAGCAAACAGCAGCAGCCGGTCGTGCACTGGGTATGCATGTGTACGAGATGCAAGCCAAGTCGTTTTTCAATGATGAGAGCGAAAAAGCGATTCTGCTGAACTCTCTGATTGGCTTTGATCACATCGTGTTCTTTTCCCGTGTGGGCGATCAGATACGGTTTTCGCAAGATCTGAATCTGCCCTCATCAACCATGTGCTACACGCTTAATCGAGATGCCTTGAATTCACATTTTGGCACCGCTTGTCACCACGGTATGCAGGAAATAAAACAGGCGATAGATCGTGCACTGGAAGGTGCCGCCGAAATTAAAGTTACATGCCCTCACGGTACAGACTTCACTGGTCGGCCCGACTGGTCGGCAATGCCACCAATTGAGGTTAGCTTGAAACGGTTTCCTTTGTTGGTGCCAAGGCCCGTTACGGCCATGGGTTTTAAAGGCCGGGTTGCGTTAAGCCGATTTCTGGTTGGCACCGGGTCGCGTCACTATGAGCCGTATTATTTGCCGTTACCCAAAGATGTGTACGCGATCGTCGATAACGGTCGAATAATGGAATTTGAAGGTGATAAAACCGAAGTGGCCCGAGTTGAGAGTCACTACCAGCATGTAAGTAAGCTGTTTTCCATAGACCCCTGGTGTGTTGATTCATGGCATGCCGGCATCCATCCCGGCTGTCATTTCGCCTCTGATGCACAGAGTGATATTTTGCGCTGGAGTGGCACCGCTTTTGGTAATCCACGCATTCTGCATTTTCATACCTGTGGTCAATATGCGCCCGGGGAAATCTCCTGGAATATACTTGACCCAACTGTGTGCATTGATGGCGAAGCAGTTTGGGAAGATGGTCAGCTCTTTCCCGATCGACTGCCAGGTGGCCAGCAAGTACTGGACAGACACCCGAATCTTGCTCAGTTGTTCGAAAATCCGGTCAGGGAAATTGGCTTGGGTTTTTAGATTTACCGCAGTTCGTAACTAATGCAGCTCGGACGCTAAGGTGCGTGCCAGGTACAAACTGGTGGTATGTGTAGCCGCAATGTATCGCCTACGTTTAGTACCCCTTCCCGCTCCACCCAGAGCGTGACACCTCGCTTTCCAATCGCGGCTTTTGGAAAGCTCTTGCCTTTTCCGGGATGGTGCTGATCAATTATGTCGCCTGGAAAACGACACGGTGCATTTTCCATATCGACAACCAGCGCTGTACCGTTTTCGGCAATCAATCGCGAACAAGGTGGTACCTGACTAAACTCGGGTATGCCGCTGACAACAAGGTTTGCACCCACCCATTCAGGTTGAAGCGGTTCGATCTCCATGGTGTTGCGTATATGGTCCAACTCTTCGACTGACAATGCACTGATCTGACGTACATTACGTATTTCAGTGCCCTTGGGATATTGTTTCGCAACACGCACACAAGCGGCTCGTGTCAATCCCGAGTGTGAATCACCGTCGAAACCAGCGTAGGACACATTTATAGTGTTAACAGCGGTTGTGGTGAGGTCTGTATCGTTGGTGTTTACACCGAGAAATTCAATTCGAGCTTTTATAGATGTTGGCGTTAACATTCCCATCAGACAACTCCATTAGTTTAAAAAGCTCTGTTCTTTCATGCTATCAGGTATCGCTACACCCATCCGAGAAAGAATGCTTGGCGCTATTTGTGTGATCTTCAGTAGCGTGTCGTCTGAAGGTCCCATTGCTGAACCAAAATAATAGAGTGCGGTATCCTGTTGATCCTCGCCTCTGCCACCGTGATGTCCGCGATCTGATTGTCCATGGTCTGCAGTGACAATAATCTCGTATCCTGCATTTTTCCAACGTTTTATATAAGGCGCAAGCTGCGCATCGAGTAAAAAGCAGGCACTGTCCATTTCATCACATTCGTGCTTGAAGCGATGTCCCATGCTGTCCAGTGTGCAAGTGTGCAATATGCCGTAATCAATGGCGTATCGTTCAATGAGCATGGTTAGTGTTGCAAACAGGTCTGCGTCACTTGGCGTCATTTGGTTGATTAGCCCATAGCCTGTCATGCTATGAAATCGACCATGATTGATGCTGCTGCTCTCCGGTTCATCGTATTCAAGGTCGGTTATCGGGTTAAACGGAGCGCGATTAAAAAATTCTGACCAGAACGAGTGTGTGACCGCTCCAGTTACGCCATCGGCTTTTCGAACTTCTGAAAAAATGTCGGGCTGCGATAGCTTGAATACATCATCATTACCGGTTGAACCATGTACGACTGGTGGTACTCCGGTATGAATGGACGCGTAGCAGGATGCGGATGTTGATGGCAATGGTGCTCGAATTTTCCAGACACTGGCATCTTTAGAATCTACCCAGGCTTCCAGATTACCGAACAGCCGGCGCCAGTTTCGCCACGGAACACCATCTATCACCAGCAATAATATTTTACTGTCCATGGGCTGCGAGGATACACAAATACCGGGAAAAAAGGATCTGCATGACTTTCAGGTAGCGTCTTTAACGCCAATATCGCAGAGGCTTAGATTATTCTCTACACATCGACGCAAGAGTGGGCTTACTCGCCATACAATTGGGTCTTCCATTGCGAATGTTTCAATTCGATCTACTATCGTGCCCAGACCCAATGAGTCACCATAGTGCATTAGACCACCACGCCATCTTGGGAATCCATAGCCGAATACCGTCACGAGATCGATGTCGCTTGCACTACGTGCTATGCCTTCATTTAAAATATCGGCTGCTTCGTTGATCATGGCTGTCAGCAAACGATCTGTTATTTGCTCACTCGAGTAATCTCTGCGCTCTATACTTGCCGCTCTGGCCTCTTCAATGACTAGATCGATAACAACAGGGTCATTTTGCTTACCATCAGAAGAATATTGATACCAACCGCCGCCAGACTTTTTACCGAGCTTACCCTGCTCTACCATCCGATCAGCAATCTGAATATATCGACGCTTCGGGTCTCGAGTTGCATCCTGTCTGCGCCTGTTTGCATGTGCGATGTCCAATCCAGAGATATCTTGTGCTTCATAAGGACCCATGGCGTACCCAAACTCAACCATTGCTAGATCAATCTCGTGCGGCGTAGAGCCATCAAGCAATACCGTATCGGCGGCTTCGCGATAACGAGCTAAAATTCGATTACCGATAAAACCATCGCAGACACCTGCGATTACCGGTGTTTTTCTGAGAATTTTGGCAAGCTTAAAACCCGTTGCAATATGAACGTCACTGGTTTTTTCAGCGCGAATAATCTCCAGCAGTTTCATGATGTGTGCAGGTGCGAAGAAATGCAGACCAAGGACTCGTGTTGGATCAGGCAGGTGTGCTGCGATCTCGTTAACATCCAAATACGATGTGTTTGTGGCCATCGTTGTTTCTGGTGGCAGAACTTTAAATAAAGATTCAAGTACCGATTTTTTAAGTTCCATGCTTTCAAAAACCGCCTCAATAGCCAGTGAGGCAGCCGCTACGGATGCGTAGTCGGTTGTCACAGACAGTCGGGAACGTATTTCTGTCATGGATATTTCATTAATGAATCCGCGCGTAAGGCTTGCTTCCAGTATTTGGTTTACATTGGTATTGGCACGAACAGTCGCTTCCTGATCAGCCTCGAGAATGGTCACACGCAAGCCAGCACTAAGCAATGCGTAAGCGATCCCTGCTCCCATGGTGCCACCGCCGGCAACGGCTACATGTTCAAGACTCAGTGGGCTGACATTCTTTAGCCACTTGGGTGCAGCGGCTGCCCGTTCGCTGAAAAAAATATGTCTTAAGGCTTTTGCCTGATCCGATTGCCTTAATTTCAAAAAGGTTTGGCGTTCTGTAGCAAGCGCTTCATCAAACTCTGATGTTAGACCTGTTTCAATAACATCGATTGCATCAAATGGAGCAGATTGACCTTTGGATTTGCGCGACAGCCTTTGTTTTACGGCAGTGATGGCCTCACTATTTGCCTCAGGTGCTGCTAACTTCGAGGTTGGAACGCAACTCAAAAGCTGCTCGATGTTCGTTTTAAAAGCGGCATCCAGAACATCATCGTGTAAGGCGTGCACGAGACCGACACTTAATGCCTCAGCCGCATTGACGGGTCTGCCACTGGTGATCATGTCCAAAGCTTTTTCCAACCCCACCAATCGAGGTAAGCGTTGAGTGCCTCCAGCGCCGGGTATAACACCAAGTGTGACTTCAGGAAATCCGATCTTTGCACTGTTCGACATTATTCGCATTCGGCAGGCCAGTGCAATCTCGGCACCACCACCCAGTGCGAATCCATTTATCGCTGCAATCCATGGTACGGCACTTCGTTCAATTGCATTTAACACATCGGGCAGATGTGGTTCAACTGGCGGGTAATCGAACTCGTTAGTGTCTGCTCCAGCGGCGAACAAGTTTCCCGCACCGCTCACTATAACTCGATCAAGCTGATTCTCTTCAGCCCAGCTAACAGCGTCCAGTAATCCTTGCCTGATACTTAGGCCAATCGCATTAACGGGTGGGTTGTTGATTTTTACGTAACCAACATTATTCTCATTGCGTTTATCTACAGTCATCGAAGTTATTCTCGATCATGAAACATCAGGATTGCACACTTAGGTTTCTCTGAAATGGTGAATCCCGCTTATCAGCCAGACTGCCTATTCATAAATTAAAATAGTCGCATCATCGTCATTATTGTAGAGTCGTTCGACAAGCGGTTCGCGGTGACTCAATAGTTTTCGGAAGTTAATGTTGCCCTTAGCCGTAGTTTCTCCCAGCGCAATTGATGGAGCTTCAGAGAGTATCATTGCGCGCGCAATTCTGTTAGAACTTGAAGTTCCAATGACTGAGAGCCTGTTTTTAATAGTCTGCTCTTGTGATTCAATCATGAGCGCTCCACTGCTCTCCTTTGCATCATTGCGCTGTCGTAAGGTGCTGGACGGAATGATAAATACGCCGATATCATTTTTATCAGCACCCGTGAGTACAACATCGCTCGCTATATCGCCCAAAGCGACTAGTACATCAAGTCTTAATGTAGCCGCTCTTACCCACGTGCCCGTGAGCAACTTGAACTCTTCTGAAATTCGACCACTGAATTTTAGTCCCAGGCTTATATCGTTATCATCGACGAACTGCATGGCATCACCGGTTATAAAAAAACCTTCATCATCAAATGCAGCCTCAGTCTGCTCGGGCTGATGCAGATAGCCTTTGAATACATTAGGTCCACGCACGCGCACTTCATAGCGATTGTCATCGCCAGGTATCAATTTAATGTCCTGATCTGGTAGTGGCACACCGACGACACCTGATTGAGTGGTTGGTTGATGTTGTAGTAACACAGCTGGTGCTGTTTCAGTGAGCCCCCAACTGGAGGTGAACAGAGGCATATCACCCCTGACTTCACGCGCCATCGCTTCTAAATCGGCCCACACATCCTGCGGTAAACTTGCACCAGCATAGAACAGCATATCAAGCTCTTTAAAATAACTGCGCCGAAGTTCGGGATCGTTCTTCAATGCATCGCGTGTCATGGCAAATCCTGCCGGTACATTGAACACCATGGTTCCTTGTTTCGAACGTAGGTTCTCGAGCGTCTTGCCAATAAGATGAGGAGCAGGTTTTCCTGCATCTATAAAGAGTGCCCCGCCATTAGCGAGCATCAAATTAAAGTTATGCGACCCGCCAAAAACATGGTTCCATGGTAACCAGTCAACGATAAGCGGCGGCTTCTCCGCCAAAAACGGCAGGCAGTACCCAAGCTGTGCCATATTCACACACAACATGCCATGACTTGTGGGTACAGCTTTTGGTGTTGATGTTGAACCGGACGTCATAAGAATTTTGGCCACGGTATCCGGACCGACAGCTCTGCTTGCCTCAGTAATATCTGTGTTCGATTGTGATAGTTCTTCAAGCGTGCGTAGACTGCCTGATCTGCCTTTACCAACCACTTTATGAACAGTGTTGAAGACTTCACGATGCAGAACATCGGCGAATGCATCGCCGTCCTCAACAAACACCATACCTGGCTTCACCACGGATGCAACATAGTCGATTTGACCGCGTGCCTCTGGTATCAATGCATACTGCTCCGAAAGAGGTACTACTGGTACACCGACATATTGAGCGGCCAGGGCCAAAACGCCATGATTAACGCTGTTGCCTGAAAGAATCATTATCGGGTGGTTCGCATCAAGCCCAAGATCAACAAGGCCAGCCGCAAGCGCTTTAGCTTGCTGTTGTGTTTCAATATAGGTTAATTCAAACCAGCCCTTGCCGGAGCGTTCCGCCAGAAACACAGCAGTTGGCGTTTGAATGGCCCACTTATCCAGCCAGTCAGTTGTTCTGTTGGCAACGTTCGGTAGTGAATCTTTGGACCGTAGGATTATGCTGCCATCAGCGCGATCTTCTCTGACAACGCTATGTGCTCGATACTTATTGCTCACACAAAAATTCCCAGATCACTGTCACGGCTCAACATCGTTTAAATTAAGAATATGGCTGATAAACGTCTTTAATTCATCAACCGCAGAAAGAGGCACAATGTGAGCTATATGTTGGTCTGGACGAATGAGCACCAGTGCACCTTTTGCTCTATTGATAGCTCGCAGATCAAATACATCGGGTCCATTTATCGCCGGTGAAAATACCTTCTCATAATCTGTTAGTCCGTAACGGCCTTTTTGAGGCAGCAGAATAGAAGGAAGTTGTTCAATATCTATATCTTCGTGACAGGCTTGAAAAACAATGCGTACATCAATCACAGTGTCAATATCGGTTTTGGGGTCGGTAACACTGTTAATCAGTCCAGACGGCGCAATCAATGCATCACACAGTAACGCACTTGGGCTGCCCTTTTCGCCACTGTCTCCTCCGGGTGCGAAAGCAAATAATCGCCAGCGGCCATCAGCTTGCAATACATGCCCCAATTGCATGGGCTTGGCATCCGCAACTCGGGTGACTTGAGCTGAGTGAAAACGCTTGCCAATGATCAGTCCTTTAGCCAATTTTTGGTGAGTATTGTCACCCGTTATTAGTGATTCGGAGTAGTGTGTTTCCACGCCCGCAGTGTAGCGCCCATGTTTCTTAAAGTATTGTTGAAACTGCTTGGCATCTTCTGCTGTCTTGGGTTTCTCGCTAAACAGGCGAGCCATATCGCGATCAAAGTCTATAAGTTCCTTGGCCTTTGCTCGTCGCTCTTCAGAATAAGTACTTAGCAAACACTCTTTAGACTGTCCACGTACCACGGATGCAAGTTTCCAACCGAGGTTAAAGGCGTCTGCCATGGATACATTCATGCCTTGTCCAGCTTTTGGACTGTGCGTATGACAGGCATCACCGACAATAAATATATTTGGCGTATTTTGGTCTGGCTGAAGTTGTGAAGCATTGTCGAACGCATCGCAAACACGCTGACCGATCTCATACGCTGACCACCATGCCACCTCGGCTACTTCAAACTCATACGGTTGCAAAATCATTTTGGCTTTAGCGATGAGTTCCTCGGATGTTATTTGCCGGTCTGCTGCTCGTTCTCCATGTTTTAATTCGTCGAGCTCAATATACAGTCGAACGAGATACCCACCTTCTCGCGGGATGATCAGAATACTTCCGGCTTCAGCAGATTGAATTGCACATTTAAGCCTGATATCAGGAAAGTTTGTCTTTGGCAATACATCCATTACGCCCCACAGTTGTCGTGCTGCTTCGCCTTTCAATTCATGGCCCATTGATGCGCGTACGGCGCTTCGTGCACCATCGCAACCGATGACATAACGAGCATGAACTGTTTCGGTTCTATCCTGTTCGCCAACGCAACTTAATTTTGCGCACAGTGAGTATTTTGAGTCGGGATTATACTCAAGCGAAACGAGCTCTCGATTGTAGTTGGGCTCGATACCAGATGGAGAATGGCGCATGAATTCGAGAAAAAAATCATGGATTCTTGCCTGACTAAGAATGACATGAGGCATTTCAGATAAATCATCTTCAACATCTTTTATTCGATCGGCACGAATTAAACGTTTATCTTCTGTAGCCGGGCGCCAAAAGCTGACTTCATTTACCCAATACGCTTCCTTCATTACCTTTTCAGCGAATCCAAATGCTTGGAACATTTCTACCGAGCGACAAGCAACGCCATCCGCCTGCCCCACCTTAAGTGGGCCACTCTTACGCTCTATGATACGAAATGAGATATCGTCAAATACACTAAGTTGTGCGGCCAGCGTGAGTCCGGCGGGGCCACAGCCAACGATCAAGACATCAAGCTCGGTACCGTCCAGTTCCTCATTGTTTTCAGCTAAAGTGGATAAGACTGATGGGTCGCCACTGTGAAAGCCATTTAAATGGTACTGCACAGGCTAATTCCTATTGCGTTGAATCGCAGGCGTTTGGCGGTGGCCCACTAATTCAAACCCGTTTTGCAGATAATTCTTCAAGCTAACGTTCTCACACAACGTGTTCAAGTACATAAAGCTGGTTTATTACACGTAATTCCAGACCTCAAGATTAATAATAAATGATTATGTGACATAATGATATTGTTATCTTTATAAATTGAACGATATGCTCACAGTTACGCTTAACGATCAGATTGCCACGCTAACAATAAATCGCCCGGAGAAGCGCAATGCCATGTGCGAAGAACTCCTTGCCGAGGTGGATTCTTTCTTTTCTGCTCCACCGGAAAACGTACGAGTTGCAATTCTAACGGGTACCGCAGGCCATTTTTGCTCCGGACTTGATTTATCCGAACACGTGAATCGCTCAGTAGAGGAGAATCTTTATCATTCGCGTGATTGGCACAGTGTTATGGAGAAAATTCAGTACGGGGGCCTTGTCGTAGTATCAGCCATGTTTGGCGCAGTGATAGGTGGTGGCCTTGAACTCGCCGCAGCCACTCATGTTCGTATTGCGGAGAAAACAACCGTATTTCAATTGCCAGAGGGACGTCGAGGGATTTTCGTCGGTGGTGGAGCAACGGCTCGAGTTGGTCGCATCCTCGGTTCAGATCGAATGATTGAAATGATGCTGACCGGGCGAAAATACAATGCAGAAGAAGGAGTTTCACTAGGACTGGCCCACTACGCAGTTGAAAACGGTGAGTCACTTGATTTGGCGACAAAGCTAGCCGGCAAGATCGCGCGCAACGCCCCACTTTCTAATTATTTGATGGTCCAATCCATCGGAAGGATAAATGATATGTCTCAAACCGATGGGTTGTTCGTCGAGTCCATGGCCGCTGCACTCTCACAATCTACACCCGATGCAGAGGAAGGGCTTCGAGCATTTCTTGAAAAACGCGCACCTAAGTTCAGGTAATTCAATGAAACAGATTAAAATGAATAGCGCCAATGACAACGCTCTATTTGTAGCAGATGACGTGGCTCTTAAACAATTTATGGGGTATCACTTAAAGCGTGCAACAAACATTGTCATGTCCGATCTAGCGACAACTCTAGCGCCTTATGAGCTGCGAATGCTAACTTATACCGCGCTCGTACTTATCGTAGATAATCCCGGTATTCGCCAATTTCAATTGGCTGTTGCCATGGATATAGAAAGGCCAAATCTTGTGATAATCATTGATGAACTTGAGCAGCGCGAGCTCATTCTCAGAGAGAAAGTACCAACAGACCGAAGAGCCTATGCAATGCACCCTACTTTGGCTGGTAAGCAATTGTACAAAAAAGCGACTAAAGCAGTTAATACCCATGATAAAAAAATGTTTAAACATGTTTCGAAAACCGATCAAAAGTTTCTTATCGCGACATTACAGAAACTGATCGACCAATATTGACCTGTCCCCGCAATCTTATAAAAAAGCTCAGTAATATGATCGACATAAGCAAAGTACGCGCGATTGATATCCACACGCATGCAGAAGAGCCCTGCGGTTGCCACCCGGATGATGGCTATGATGAATTACAATCGACCATGGCTGAGTATTTCAAAGCACCCTGGAAGCATCCGCCAACGATCTCTGAAACAGCTGAACATTTTCGTAAACAGAACATTGCCGCTGTTATATTCCCGGTAGACGCTGAACGCGAGACCGGTTATCGACGTTACTCCAACGACGAAGTTGCACAATTAGTCGCCCAGAATGACGATGTGCTTATTCAGTTTGCGTCAATTGACCCGTGGAAAGGCAAAATGGGTGTGCGCGAAGCACGAAGACTAATACAGGAATACAAGGTTAAAGGTTTTAAATTTCATCCAACCATGCAAGGCTTTTTCGCCAATAACCGCATGGCATATCCTCTTTATGAAGTTCTGCAAGAAGAAGGTTGCATTGCGTTGTTCCACACCGGTCAAACAGGAGTTGGGTCCGGTATGCCTGGTGGTAATGGTATGCGTTTAAAGTACTCAAACCCGATGTACATGGATGACGTTGCAGTGGATTTTCCAGATCTGAAAATTATTCTGGCGCACCCTTCTTTTCCATGGCAAGAAGAAGCGCTGGCAGTAGCTCAACATAAACCAAACGTTTACATCGATTTGTCTGGCTGGAGCCCGAAGTACTTTCCGGAAATTCTGGTACGTTACTGCAACACCATACTTAGAAAGAAAGTGCTTTTTGGTTCTGACTGGCCAATGATTACGCCAGAACGATGGCTTTCTGATTTTGAGAATATCGCGATTAGGGACGAATTACGCGAAGACATCGTCAAGAATAATGCCGCACGATTATTAGGCTTGCTCAATTGAATCATCTTACCGTCGGCATCAAGCTCAATGCTGATCTTCTCAGGCGAATTTCGCAGGTTTAAATAGACATGCACTCGTTTATCGCTCCCGTTGATGACATTCTGTTTTCTTTGACTAATATCGCTTGTGCTAACGAGTTAGAGAGCTGGAATAACGAGTTGGCTCAAGATATATTGCGCCATTTTGCAGCATTCGCAGAGCAAGAGATTGCGCCATTAAATGAAAAAGGAGACCGGTATGGATGTATTCTGAAGAACGGCAGAGTGCTTATGCCAGAGGGCTACACCGATACTTATGCGAAGTTGGCAGCAGATGGTTGGCAAGGGCTAACAGCTCCCGAGCAGTTTGGTGGAATGGGTATCAGTCCTGTGCTTGGTGGCGCAGTGTCGGAGATATTCTCCGGAGCAAATCACGCCATGCAAATGGTATGCAATCTGGTGCCCGGCGCAATGAGTACATTGCTGCGTTTTGGTACCGATACGCAACAGCGAACATGGGTACCAAAGCTGGCCGCAGGTGAAGCATTGTCAACCATGTGCCTCACCGAGCCGGGTGCTGGCTCTGATTTGTCTCGAATTCAAACACGTGCCGAAAATCTGGATAACAGATGGTCGATATCAGGTGAAAAGATATTCATCTCCGGTGGTGATCAGGATATGTCTAAAGATATCCTGCATTTAGTTCTGGCTCGCACCGGTTCTAGTGATGAAGGCATCAAAGGGCTTTCATTATTTCTTTGCAGTAAGCTAGAAGCAGGAAATACGATCAGTATCGACCGAATCGAAAGTAAATTAGGACTCCACGCTTCACCCACTTGTCATATGACATTTAACGAAACACCTGCTGAAATGATAGGCAATGAGGGCGGTGGTCTTCATGCCATGTTTACTATAATGAACCACGCTCGAATAGATGTCGCTTTGCAAGGCGTGGCCCATGCGGCGCGAGCACATGCAATCGCGCTTGCTTATGCACGTGAACGCAAACAAGGCAAAAATAGTACTGGTCAGGATGCTTTTCTGGTCGAACATGCGGACGTGCAGCGCATGCTCAACGAACAACATAAACTGAGCGTAGGTGCGCGTGCTATGGCTCACATCACGCTGGTGGAACTGGAAAAAGGCGACCGACCTGAATTAGCTGAATTTTTAACCCCACTTTGTAAGTTTTTTTGCACCGAAGCAGGTATTCGTTCGGCCGATCTTGGAATTCAAATATTGGGGGGATATGGGTATTTAGATGAATATCAAATCTCTCAAATATGGCGTGATGCGCGTATAACCTCCATCTATGAAGGTGCAAATGGAATACACTATTTAGCCTTGGCCACGCGTGGCTTAACAGCTTATGGTGGTGCTCCAGCCAGAGCATTTGATGCACTTGTAGGCGAAGTCACAAACGACGAACATGTTATGGACATGCGCAGTCATTGGCGAGAGCTTTGTTCCCGAGTCAGCGGTGCGGAACACCCAGCAGCACATGCATATGAATTTGCTCAGACAAGTGGACAATTGTTCTTTAATGCTGTGCTGGCAAAGATAGAATCAAATACATAGGAAGAGTTCAATATGGGGGCGTCCATAAAATTTAACTGGGTTTTGCAGATTGAGCCACCAGATACCATAGTGGTTGATGAAACCTATCAGTTTACAAAACCCAATAATAGGATGTTTCCGCTAGACACCCCGATTGACCTGATCGATCTAAACAGAACGGCAATAGCAAAAGTTAAAATAACCTCTTTTACCAACCAACGCGGAGAAACAGCCGGGGACTATACTGTAGTAAAAATATATGCCGAACCTGAAAAGTCGGTGCTGTCCAATTATTGGAACGAGAACCAATAAGTTCTGTCATCTAAAGGGCAATTCACCTATCGGGTCACCGACCTTAAACAGGATAGGTTACTCTACACAGTAGAACCGGCTCGACGATTAATCGGTTCTGCGACCAGACCTGCCGGTCTTGACTATATTACTGTCGAAAAACCGAAACCATTAATGTGCCCAGAACATCTCCGATAGCTCCACCAATCTGGTTTCTGGCCATGAACACTGCAAGTGCTGTGGTTGGCTTAACCCTGCTGTCTCCAACACTGCCGCTGGTGAGATCAGAACTGCAGGTGTCCAGTGATGCGGTACAACAACTACTTACTGTGTATCTCGTTGCCCTGGCTGCAGGCCAACTCATCTGTGGTCCCTTATCTGATCGTATGGGACGACGGCCTGTACTATTGATGGGGGCCGCCCTATTCAGCCTGGCCGGTTTCGCGATGATGTTCACTCAGAGCATTACATTGCTGATTGTATTAAGAACCATTCAAGGGTTTGGTGCCTCAGCTTGCATGGCCATGGGGCGTGCGATTGTTAATGATGTGTTTGAACGTCAGGAAGCGGCGAGACAGATGTCTACTATTTCCATGGTGCTGTCAGTTGCCCCTATTCTGTCGCTCGCATTTGGCGGGTTCATCGCACAGAGCGCTGGTTGGAAAGGCGCGATGGCTTTATTGACCCTATGCGGTGTTGTCTTATTCATCTGTGCGCTGCGCCTACTTGTCGAAACAAATTTAAACCGAGTCGATTCAATAAAATTCCGTTCGCTGATCAATGCTTACGTGAGCGTATTGCGCAGCAGAGTATTTCTATGTTGGGCCATGGCCGGTGGTATGCAAATTGGCATATTCTTTTCACTGAACGCTTTTTTAGCCTATCAGTATCAACGAAACGGATACAGCATGGCGGAGTTCGGGATGTGGTTTGCTCTAACGCCTCTATGCTATTTGATAGGTAACACCGCCAATCGAAACTGGTTTGTCAAAAGAGGAATAGAAGCTGCCGCCCTGACTGGTTGCATTCTCGGTACGGTGGCGCTCTTTGCCTTGTACATCACCCAGGCCATTGGTATGACGCATGCACTTTCACTTGCCCTTCCCTGTTGTCTGTTTGGATTCAGTAATGGAATTGTGGTCGCTAACTCGACCGTGGGTGCTATATCCGCTTCAGGAAAGCATACAGGGACGGGTTCGGGGATTGTTGGTGCCTGGCAAATGGCTACTGGCGGTATCGCCGGAGCCATTATTGTCGCTTTTGGCGGGGCTCAGCTATTTTCAGTTGCGGCCGGTACATTAATCGTTATGTCGGTCATTGCAGTCATTTCAATGGCATACATACTCAGGTGGTCCCGCCAATAGTCACAGGCTTGAGCCTACTTGGTAGGGCGCTGTTTTCCGTAAGACCGATAAGGCACAATTCAAATTTTCCGGCAAATGTCAAGTACAACGGGAGCAGCATAACTCTGCGCTGGAACATACGCGTTTGAAGCGGTATGCTGTGGCCAGTCCAAATTAGAAAGTTGTTGCACCGTTGGTTCATCAGACGTCAATTTATAAAGCTTCGATACATCAGAATTCGATCAATCAAACTTCGAACAGCCGAACTTCGATAAGCCAATCTTCGATAAGCCAAGTGATGCCCTGTCCTCATGGATGAAATCAATACCGCCATATCCATTAGAGATGTCAAGAAACGCTTTGGCGATTTCATCGCCATCAGTGGCATGAGTTTCAACATTCGCGATAACGAATTCTTTACCCTGCTCGGCCCATCAGGTTGCGGAAAAACCACGCTGTTGCGCATGATCGCCGGTTTTGAAAACACCAGTGCTGGCGAGATTCATTTGTATGGTCAACCACTGGAAAACCTGACACCAAACGAACGTCCGGTCAACACGGTCTTCCAAAGCTACGCCCTGTTTCCACACATGAATGTTGCTAAAAATATCGGCTTTGGCTTGCATATGCTTGGCTGGTCGAAAGCGGAAATTCAGGAACGGGTAGAACAAATGATAAAAACCGTTGAGCTGCATGAATTTGCGCATCGTAAGCCGGCTCAGCTTTCCGGTGGTCAACAGCAACGGGTTGCGCTGGCCCGCGCCATGGCGCCTAAACCAAAAGTACTATTGCTTGACGAGCCACTGTCTGCACTTGATTTGAAGTTGCGACAGCAAATGCGAGCAGAATTAAAAGCCTTACAAAAAACCACTGGTATAACGTTCATTTTTGTAACCCACGATCAGGAAGAAGCGCTTACCATGTCTGATCGTATTGCAGTGATGTCTGCTGGTGAAGTTCAGCAAATTGGTACACCTACGGAAGTTTATGAACAACCAGCAAACCGGTTCGTTGCCGAATTTATTGGTAAAACGAATTTAATAGAAGCTACAGTCACAGAAGTCCAAAATGACAGTGTCGTTTGTAAACTGGTAACCGGGCAGACCATCAATGCAGTTACAGCACAGAACCATTCGGAAGATTCAAGTGGTGTAAGTCCATCAGCAAATATAATTGCAGGCGCACAAGGTCACATATCATTGCGGCCCGAGCAGTTGTCTATAACTGAAGTATCATCAAGCAGTTCTGGCCTGCAGGGTACGCTCGGTGAAGCTATGTATCTTGGCACCGACACGCAATTTGATGTGAATTTATCCGACAATGTGTGTCTGACAGTGCGACGACAAAATTCGGTCGAAAACTCAAACCTGCCTGAATTTGGTGAGGTGGTCGAACTCAGTGTTGCTCAGGGCGCCGCCCGGTTTCTGGCGGGCTGATGGCAGCGTTTGGTTCAGGTAGTACCGTCTCGCGCACGTTTGCTCCTGTGCGAAATTGGCTACTGATGCCGACCTGGCTGACGGTTGGCATATTCATGCTGTTGCCACTGCTGCTCATTCTGGTTTACTCGTTTCTTACCAAGGAGTTCCGTGGTGGCGTCATCTGGGAGTTTTCTCTTGCAGCTTATGACCAGTTTATATTTGATCGCGGCTTATTCGGGGACGCTGAACCAAGTATTGAGTGGACGTATATCAATATTTTCCTACGTTCGTTAGTGCAGGCTACCGTTGCTACTCTATTTTGTTTGTTAATCGGTTTCCCCACCGCTTATTTTATTGCGACAAGACCTCCTTCAACGCGTTCCCTCTGGTTATTCCTGATTACGGTTCCTTACTGGGTCAATCTGCTTATTCGCACTGTATCCATGAAGTTTCTCATCCGTGAAAGCGGGCCGTTAAATCAGGCGTTACTCGGGCTTGGCATAATCGATACGCCTCTGGAAATCATCAATACCAACCTGGCAGTGCAACTTGGCCTTTTTTACTCTTACTTGCCGTTTATGGTGTTGCCTATCTATGCATCCGTAGAGCGTTACAACTTTTCACTCTCAGAAGCTGGTGCAGATCTATACGCTGGGAAGTGGACTATATTACGCCGCATCATATTGCCGAGTATCAAGCCTGGAATAATTGCCGGCTGTATTTTGGTGTTTGTACCCAGTCTGGGCGCTTTTTTAGCACCTGACCTGTTAGGCGGGGCAAAAACCTTCATGATCGGTTCGTTGATAGAAGAACAATTTAAAGGAAATGCCGGAAACTGGCCGTTTGGATCAGCTGCTTCCATGATTCTATTGTCACTGGTTTTGTTCGTGCTGCTGTTCTATGCGCGATCGCAGGCGCGGGAACAATTATAGACATGGATAGGTATGCTTATTCAAAACGATTCGACGTTAAACGCTATCCAGGGTTTCTTCTTATTACCATGGTGTGCCTGCTTATTCTGTACGCACCATTACTTGTGGTCATGGTGTACTCGTTTAATGACAGTTTATCGATTACCAAATGGGGTGGGTTTTCATTGCGCTGGTATGTTGATGTGTTTACTGGTTTGGAAGCCGAAAAATACAAACGTGCTGCATGGAACTCGTTAAGCATTGCGTTAATGGCAGCAACCGTATCTACCGCCATGGCAACCGCCGCAGCCATAGGCATGGTAAGAGGTGGTCAGTTTAAAGGTAAGTCTTTAAGCTTTGGCTTAATATCCATTCCTATTATGGTGCCGGAAATTGTCACAGCGGTTGCCATGCTGATTTTCTTCTCCACCATCGGACTCACACTGGGTTATGGTTCTATCCTTATAGCGCATATTGTTTTTTGTATTCCTTTCGCGTACTTGCCCATTGCTGCCCGATTACAAGGGATTGAATCAAGCTACGAGGAAGCCGCGCAGGATTTGTATGCTAATCGATGGAAAACTTTTCGATTCGTGCTCATGCCCATCTTGTTCCCTGGCATGTTATCGGGTTTTCTACTGGCATTTATCATCTCGCTTGATGATTTCATTATTACCAATTTTATTAAAGGCGCAGGCGTTGAAACCTTGCCTACGGCCATTTTTGGTGCAGTAAAACAAGGAATCAAGCCGAATATTATGGCTTTAAGTACACTAATGCTGCTATTTTCAGTTTTGATGGTCAGCCTGTCGTATATTATCGGACGAACCGACCGTTCTGTGGATTCTAAATCCAATAAAGACTGACACTTTAAAACAACAGATGAACTTAACTTACGGCTTGCCGGAATAGCGTCAAGCGTATTTGCATACCAACAGGGAGAATTGAAATGATAAGAAAAAGCCTAACCACGAGTATCCTTCTAGGACTTGCTCTGGCAACCAGTAATGCGCAGGCAGAAGGGAAACTGTCGCTGTATCACTGGTTTGAATACATGCCACAAGAGCTGCTTGACAAATTTTCTGAAGAGTTCGATGTTGAAGTTACCATGGATACTTATGACAGTAATGAGGCGCTACTGGCCTCATTGAAGGCCGGCAAGCTTGGGTCTTACGATCTTGCCGTGCCGGGCGACTACATGGTAGAGATAATGGCTAACGAAGGCCTGCTCGATACCATCGGTGAAGGTGAGCTTGCCAACGCAGGTAACATGGAAGCACAATGGGTTGATGTTCCGTTTGATCAGGGTCGGAAACATTCCATTCCGTATCAGTGGGGTTCAACCAGCTTTTCTGTAAATCGTGATGTGTTCAAAGGTGATATCAACACAACCGACATTCTATTTAATCCGCCAGCTGAGTTGGCCGGCAAGATTAACATGCTTGATTCGCAAGGAGAGGTGCTGCTCATGGCCTCCCTGCACTTGGGCATTCCACAATGCTCAACCGATCGTGATCAGCTTAAAGCACTGGATGATCTGTTGCAGTCATCCAAACAACACTGGGCATCGTTCGGTTCTGACATTGCAAAAGACGTGATGGTTTCCGGTGACGCTGCTGCGGGTATGCTTTACAACGGATTTTCTGCCAAAGGTCGCGCGGAAGGTGCAAACATTGAATACGCCTATCCAAAACAGGGTTATGTGGTTTGGATGGACAATGTCGTTTTGTTAAAAGATGCGCCTAATCGCGATAATGCCATCAAGTTTATGGACTTCATGCTGGTGCCTGAAAACATCGCGGCAGTAACTAACTATGCTCGCTATGCAGCCGGTGTGACCGGTGCCGGTGAATTCACCGATCCTGAGCTGGCCAGTCAGCCAGAATCTGCCCCGCCTGCTGATGCCCCTGCGGGTGCGTTTATTGCGGTTTGTGATCAGGCGACACAAGAAGTGTACGACCAGATCTGGACGCGCCTGAGAAAATAGCACCAAGCTAATGTCTTCGCTGAATGATTCAGCGAAGACAGTCAATGCCGTAAAACAGATTGGAGTGTATTGGTATGGGCCGTGATTCACGCTACGACGTTCTATTCGAACCAATGGCAATCGGGCCGGTTGTTGCTAAAAATCGCTTCTATCAAGTGCCGCACTGCAACGGTGGTGGCTATCGGGATCCTTCTGCAGCGGCTGCCATGCGCGGCACAAAAGCCGAAGGTGGTTGGGGAGTCATTTTCACTGAACAGTGCGAAATGCACCACTCATCAGAAATTACCCCATTTATTGAATTGCGTTTGTGGGAGGATAAAGACATCCCGCAACTGGCTAATATGGCTGAGCGCATGAAAGAGTACGGCGCACTAGCCGGTATTCAGTTAGCTTATTCCGGAATTAACGGACCCAATCTTTACACTAAAGAAGTACCGCTTGCACCAAGCGCCCTGCCCATTCGTACGTTTACTAATGACCCGGTGCAAGCCAGGGCCATGACGAAAAAAGACATTAAAGATTTGCGTCGCTGGTTTGTAAACGCGTTCAAACGCTCTCGAACCGCCGGATTCGATCTGGTTTGCTTATATGGCGCACACGGTTTCGGCATCTTTCAACACTTTCTGTCAACAGCAACCAATCAACGACAGGATGAATACGGTGGCAGCCTTGAGAACCGGGCACGATTTGTACGCGAAGTTATCAGCGATGCGCGCGACACCATAGGTGACACCATGGGCATCACGTTGCGATTGTCACTTGATGAATTAATCGGTGACCTTGGATTTTCAAACGCTGAAGTCAGGGATTTTATTGAGATGCATAACGACCTGCCCGATCTGTGGGATTTGGCTCACGGTGCGTGGGAAGACTGTTCCGGGCCTTCTCGATTCAAAGAAGAAGCCGCACAACAGGAACTGGTCAGGGGCATAAGAGAGCTGACAGATAAACCAGTCGTTGGCGTTGGTCGATTTACTTCACCTGATGTCATGGTCAAACAGATCAATTCGGGAAACCTTGATTTTATTGGTTGTGCCAGGCCATCGATTGCTGATCCGTTTTTGCCGAAGAAAATTGAAGAAGGCCGAATCGAAGATATCAGGGAATGTATTGGTTGCAACATTTGCATCACTGGCGATATGACCATGTCGATTTCACGCTGTACGCAAAACCCAACCTTCATGGAAGAGTGGCGCAAAGGTTGGCACCCGGAGCGCATGCAGGAGAAAGGAAATTCCAGCAACGTGCTCGTTGTTGGTGCTGGTCCAGCCGGCCTTGAAGCCGCGCGAGCACTCGGTATGCGCGGCTATAAAGTGGCGCTTGCAGAGGCGAAAACAGAAATTGGTGGTCGGGTAAGACTTGAACAGGCATTACCTGGATTATCAGCCTGGGGACGAGTAGCGGACTACCGCCAATACCAATTAAGTCAGATGCCGAATGTTGATATTTATCTTGATTCGCGTCTAAGCGCAAACGATATCCTTGAATTCGGGTTTGAAAATGTGGCGCTCGCCACCGGTTCTGTTTGGCGGCATGATGGTGTCGCCCGTCAGCATATTGTGCCTATGCGAATAGATTCATCGATGCCGATATTCACACCGGACGATCTTATGAATGGAAATGCGCCAACCGGCCAGATTGTGTTGTTTGATGATGATCACTATTACATGGGTGGAGTGTTGGCCGAGCTGCTCGTTAATAACGGTTGCAAGGTAACGCTGATAACAACATCAGCGTTCGTTTCAGAATGGACCAACAACACACTTGAACAGGCCGAAATTCATAAGCGATTGGTGGAGATGGGAGTCACCATTATTTTGAATCGCGGAATCACAGAAGTATGCGCTGATCACGTCGTTAGTAATTGTGTTTACACCGGTACCACTGAGCAGTACCAGGCAAACGCAGTTGTACTGGTAACGTCTCGAGAACCAATTGATGCGCTTTGGAAGGAGTTAAACGAGGTTAAATCTCAATGGAGCGACGCAGGTGTGCAAGACGTAAAGGTATTTGGCGATGCAGAAGCTCCCGGCCCTATTGCGTGGGCGACTTACGCCGGGCATCGCTATGCGCGTGAACTGGATATGCCGGATATTGGTGATGCGCTGTCGTTTCGTCGTGAAATAACAGAGCTAGCAATGCCTTAGCTAGACAGGGTCTGTTGGTGTTGTATCCCAACCGCTCAGTTGTTCAAGCGTTCGAGCTATCTTGATCAACTCAGCTTCTCCCCACGGTTTACCAATCAACTGAACGGCAAACGGTGTTCCGTCTTTTGAGAAACCCACAGGCAGAGTAATGATGGGTAATGTCGTCATGGTTGTGGCGTAAGCGATAGCCAGCCAGCGGTAATAGTCGGGCACTGGAACACCTTCGGGTTCTCCCGGGTAGCGAACTTCAGCTGAAGCGCTGGCTATACTGACAGCGGGGCAAATCAGCACATCGACATCCTGCATGAACTGCGCGGCACGGTTAACAATGCCGCCTTGCGCTCTAAGGCCTGAGCGAATTTGTGCAGATGTTTGAGCCAGCCCTTTATCCGCATTCCACTGCACTTCAGGTTTAATCAGATCTCGATTATCATCGAGGATTGATTCGAGCCCGACCGCAAAAACATTCGCTCTTAGCGCATCAAAAGCATCATGTACATCATTCAGATCGGGATGGTGTTCAGTCAAGTGGTCACAGGCTTTCAATACATTGTCGGTAAATTGCGTAAACAACGTTGCTACTTCATCTGATACCTGTGTGATACCAAGATCCTGGCTGATAGCGATACGCAGTGATTTGATAGAGCAACCGTTAACATCGGACGCTGCTTGCTGCATCGAATTGGTGTTGTCGTTGCGCATGGCATCAGCGAATAGTGCAAGATCAGATATGCTTCGTGCCATTGGCCCCTCAGCACCCAGCACATCGTATGGCAGGTATTTCTGATCAGAACGAATGGTGCCCGGTGAAGGTCGCAAGCTGGTTACTCCACAGAAGCTTGCTGGTGTACGCAGTGAGCCCGCCATATCTGAACCGTGCGAAAGCCATGCGCATCCGGCCGCAAGCGATGCCGCGGCCCCACCGGACGAGCCGCCGGCAGAGTTTCTTATATTGTGCGGAGAACGGGTTATACCAAACACATCATTAAATGTGATGCCACCTGCTCCGAACTCTGGCGTATTCGATTTGGCATACACAACACCTCCGCGATGCTCTATACGCTGAACCAGCTGATCTGACGTTTTTGGGATATTATTTTTGTAAACCAAAGAGCCCATGGTTGAGCGTACGCCTTCAACCTCGGTTAAATCTTTTATTGTTACTGGCAGACCACAGAGTATGCCACGTTGTTCTACCGGTAACGCTTGCAGTGCTTGCGCTTTTTTAGCTGCCCTGTCAAAGCAAACGGTTGGTAACGCGTTAATCTCTTTATCAACAGCGTTGTGTCTTGCGCTGACGGCATCCAGCGTATCCTGTATGGATACATCCCCATTTTTCAATTTGGCGACAATGTCTATCGCACTGAGTTTATAAAGCTCGCTCACAATGACGTTTTTACCTACGGATTGACGGTGTGACGGTTGGCAGGCTCTTTGACAAATTTGAGAAAAATCATACCTATAATAAATAAAAGCAAAATAGATACGATACCAATGCGAGTACTACCAGTTTGTACGCCCACAACACCAACCAACACCGGGCCTACAACAGCCGCTGATTTGCCAAGCATGTTAAGAAAACCGAAATACTCACCACTTCTGTCTTGAGGAATTAACTGACTGAACAGGGAACGACTCAATGACTGTACACCGCCTTGTACAAGCCCCAACACGACGGCAAGAGCGTAGAAATGAATTGCCGTTTGCATAAAGGCTGCAGCAAAGGTTGCAACCACATAGGCACTTAGCGCTATCCACAAACCAAATTTGGCCCCGTATCGATCGCCGATTTTTCCAAATACCAACGTGGCCGGAAAACCAATAAACTGCACAATGAGTAGCGCGATAATCAAACTGTTGGAGTCAATCCCAATGGAAAGACCATAGTCGACTGCCATTCGGATAATCGTTGCAAGACCATCTATGTAGAACCAGTATGCTAAAAGGAAAAGAGCAATATTTCGATCGGCAAAGATGCGTCGCACTGTGGCCCATAACTTACTCAATGAATTTCGAATAGTGCTTTTGTTCGTCGATTTTCCGGGCTGCTCTTTTACGGTTAAAAGCAGTGGAATGGTAAACACAAACCACCATACCGCAACACTTAGAAACGACCATCGGACCGCATCTGCTGCACTACCTAAACCAAACAGTGACGGCTTTAGCGTCATAGCAACGTTGACCAGAAAAAGCAGGCCACCACCAAGGTATCCAAGAGAGAAACCAAGCGCGGACAGACTGTGGTGTTTTGACCTTGGTGCCAGTATCGGTAGCATGGCATCGTAGAATACATTTGCGCCGGAGAATCCGATAATTGCTACAACATATACAATGACGGCTACGGGCCACATACCCTGTCCCACAAAGAAAAAACTGGCCGTAGCCAGTACTCCGAGCATGGCAAAACTACTGAGCAATCGTTTGTGTGTGCCACCTGAATCAGCAATAGCACCTAGTAGCGGTGCAAGGATCATGATGATCAAGCTGGCAACCGAATTACCCAGCCCAAGATAGAATGTACTGGTGGTGACCGCCATTTCACCACTCCAGTACTGTTTGAAAAACAGCGGGAAAAAACCGGCCATTACCGTTGTGGAAAATGCTGAATTAGCCCAGTCGTAAAATGCCCAGGACAGCTGAGAGCGATTGGTTTTTGTTGCCATATCTGCATGCTAACAAATGTGTTGCAGCGCTGCCATGCCAACGATCTGCTATGAAGCCAGATTGGCTACGCCGGATTACCGATGACTGCCAGGGATACACCTACGCCAACAATCGCTATCCAGCATCCACGTTGCCAGCCAACCCGCTCTCCCAGCCAAATCCACGCAAATATGGCAGTGGCCGCAGCAAATGCTGAGAATCCAATTGCAGCTCCAATACGCCCACCATTTGCAGAACCAATTAGAAATGCTGCTAATGCGGATGTTTCAAAGAATGCTTGTAGTAGTACCAGGTTTAGCATGCGCCCACGAGGCCAGACTATGTTGGATTGACGTAGTAGAAGTACGCCTAGCAGCACCACTGAACCAAGCAATGCAAACAGCCTGTTCAGATATAAAGCGTGCATTGCCCCGAGTGTCGAACCGGCTTCCTGTGCGAGAAACATTCGAAAGGATACGGCCAGTGCTGCCAAAAGACCGAAGTACGCCGTGCCTCTTAACCAGGTTGCATCGAAATGCTCAACATCGTCATCTGCAGAAGTTGGTCTTGACAGCATCGCAATACCGCTAAACACAATAATCATTGCAACTACTTGTATCCAGGACCACGGTTGTCCGGCCACAATGTTTAATAACACCAATAAAACGGTAAACGTTGATGCGGCTGGCGATGCAACCGCAACAGGACCACGCGCAAGAGCGCGATAGAGAAAATAGAGGGCGACAAGGTTTAGCAAGCCGGATATGGCTGACGCGGTCCAGCCCCAAAGTTGCCAGGGCGGCCAGTCTTTAGTGGCCAGCAACCAAACCGAGAGTACCAAAAAGGACAGCCCCATGATGATGAGAAACAGAACACTCGAGGCGATACGCTGTGTTGTTACGCGGGCGATGCAATCCGAACCACCGATCAACAAGGCACCCAATAAACCCCATAATATGCCGGTCATATAAACGATTGGGGTTTAATGTGTTGCATTGACCGGTCTTAAAGTTGAATTCGCGAATGGCAGTGTACTATTTTCATGTTGCGCCATTCAGACTAATTTATGCAGCGCGTTTATGCAGCGCGTTTATGCGGCGCGTTTATGCAGCGCGTTTATGCAGCGCGTTTATGCAGCGCGTTTATGCGGCGCGTTTATGCGGCGCGCCTGATAAACTCCATCACCATCGCCGCGGTCCAGGTGAAAGAGCCTCCCCCGCAAGGTTCACCGGTTGTTGGATGATAGTACTCGGCGAAACCACCTGTATTGATCAATTCCAGACTGGCATTCTCGATTTTAAGTGCCATGTCGTTGTAACCGGATTTTCGTAATCCATCGGTTATCATGTAATTGATAATCAACCAAACCGGGCCACGCCAATAGCGTTTACCGTCAAAGCGCGCATCGAGAGGGTCGTGGCTTGGTACCAGGTAGCGACAGGACTCGCTGATCTTCGATAGCCTGGCAACCAATGCGTCTCCACGATGTTTCGGCAGAGAAACTAAAATTGGCAGTAAGCCGCCAACCGATGCACTCTCTATTAGACACCCTGCTGCTCTGTCGTAGCACACGTATTGACCAAGTTTGTCACTCCACAACGTATCCAACGCAGCAAGGCCTTTTTGTGCTCGATCCCGGTTGCGTTCTGCAATCGCATTCTCGCCCAGTGCTTCGGCCAGGTCCGCCAAGTCGGCGCATGAACGGATTAGTATTGCGTTGAACCCAGGGTCCACTATTTGAAATGGTGAAGCGTCGTGTAATTTGGTGTTATCCCAATTCAGCGCGCGAAAATGTTCTACAAGCCAGATATATCGATCGTATTGTTCTTTGGTCGGTCGGTGACTCGGATCGGCATGTTGTGTATCTCGGCGTGTGTAAGGTGCTATGCCTTCGGTTGGGACACGTTCAAACGCATCATCCCAGTCAATCGAATTATCGCGGCCTGACTCCCATGGATGAATTAAAGCGACCAGATGCTCGTTAGCCGGATCGCGACTGGCGTAAAACCATGAGTGCCATTGATCAATCTTGGAAATGAGCGCTTTCGCGCGTTCTTGCGCCAGTGACTTATCGGTGGCTCTGTCAAACAGTCTTTTAACGGCAAAACCGGCAACCGGTGGTTGTGTGATTCCGGACGTAGGTACCGGACGTTGAGTATTCCAGACATCGGGTCCAGGGAAATACCCATCATCGAGTTGATGAAACACAATGTGGGGCACCATGCCATCTTCCCACTGATGGGCGAACAGAGTTTCTACTTCCAGCCATGCACGTGGCTCATCAACGTAGGACTGGCCGATTGCTGTCAAGCAAGAGTCCCAGTTCCACTGGAATGGATACAGGCCATGAGTTGGCACAGTGTAGGTACCACGGTCGTTAATTTTCAGGATCTCTGCCGCTTCATCGAAAATGGCTTGTCGTTTCTCTTCAGTCATGTATTTTCACTATCAGCACTTCATTAAGTGCAGGTTGTGTTTCGGTTGTTCCACCATGGGGCTGGATGCTCAAATGTTTATACTGCCAATTGGTTATCTGGGTCGAACCAGCGAACTCTGTCAGGCATCGGTTTTAGATTAAGTACATCACCACGGCTGATAGACGTATCACTTTCGAGCACCACCCGGAAAAGATTATTTTCAATATTGCAGCTAGCCAGAACATGTGAGCCCAGCGGTTCCACCAGGGTCACTTTGGCTTGCAAAGGGCCGTTGTCACTTAACAACAGGTCTTCTGGTCGTATGGCGAAGTTAAGTTCGTTCTTGTTGCTTGAGGGCCCATCAAATTGCGCACCTGCGACAGTCCACAATCCATCACTGACTTTTTTTGCAGGCAGAAAATTCATTGGCGGATTTCCAATAAACGACCCAACGAAATGTGCAGCCGGGTTTCTATAGACTTCAACTGGTGTTGCCGCTTGAATGATATCTCCACCCTGCATTATGGCAATGCGATCTGCCATGCTCATTGCTTCAACCTGATCGTGGGTAACATAAACGGTGGTGGTATTACTTTCAGCCAGAATGCCTTTTAGCTCTGCTCTCATCTCCATACGTAAAAGTGCATCGAGGTTGGACAGTGGTTCATCCATCAAAATAACATCAGGTTCTGTGGCCAATGCCCTGGCAACGGCAACTCTCTGTCGCTGGCCACCGGATAGCTGTCCGGAATACCGTTGCAGCAACTGCTCAATGTGCATAAGTGTCGCGGTACGATTGACGCGGCGATCAACTTCAGCCTGATCAAGCTTCGCCATACGCAGACCGAAGGCAATATTTTCATAAACGGTCAGGTGAGGAAATACAGCGTAGTTTTGAAACACCATTGAAATTCCACGATCTTTTGGTGGCAAGTGGTCAATACGCTTACCACCAATGTGCACTTCTCCGGACGTCGCAGTCTCCAGTCCGGCAATGATTCGTAGGAGCGTCGTTTTACCGCAGCCAGACGCACCCAGCAACACCAGAAATTCCTGATCGGTAATAGTCAGATCAATGGAATGCAGCGCTTCGAATTTGCCGAAAGATTTCGCTACCTGTTTAATTTGTATTTCAGCCATCGCTTATCCGAAAAATGTCTGTACTGTTTTAAACGTATTTAATAAGAATGTAGAAAACCGCGTTTAGCGGTTTGCTATACCCCACATGGCGAACAAATATTTACGCACGAAAAAGATAAATATCAATGCTGGAACCACCAGCACAGCCCCGCCTGCAAACTTCAAGTGCAAGGGAGCGACGTCCAGGCTCTGTAGCAGGAATGCCGGTAGTGTTCGATGTTCAATAGTCAATACCGCTGCTGCAAACACCTCGTTCCACGAAACGACGAACGCAAAAATTGCTGATGCGGTGATGCCAGGTAAGACCAAAGGAAAAATAACTTTAAAAAATGCCTGAAGCCGGTTACACCCAAGCGTCCATGCAGCCTCCTCCAGCTCAATTGGTATACCGGAAAAAAGAGAAAAGGTAATGAGTACCGCAAACGGCAATGCCAAAGTGGTGTGTACGAGTGCAAGGCCAAATACCGTGTCATCAAGCCCAACCCGGATAAACATGATTGCCATAGGTAGCGCTAACAATGGCAGTGGAAATGCACGCGTCATCAACACCAGAATTCGAAAAGCATTCTTTCCACGAAAATCAAATCGGGACAGAGAATAACCCGCTGGTGCGCCAATAAGAATGGACATAACCATGGTCAGAAAAGCTACTTGTACCGAACTCCAAAGTGCCTTGCCCACACCATTAAAGTACAGAAAGAATTCAACGCTTTCGGTATCAAACGATGGCACCATTTTTTTCGGAAATTGCGTGACCTCGGATGGAGCTGACAACGCATTGGCAATCAACAAGTAGATTGGTACAAGAACCCACAAACACAGGACTATGACGCTACCATTGAACGCCCACCGCGCAACTCGGCTCTGGCCAACCACCATGTTCGGTGCAGTACTCATAAGCTGGCCTCTTTAGGCGTACGCAAAGTCCACATAAAAAATACAGTGCTGATAATTGATATAAGGAGAATCAGCATTGCAAACGCAGCGGCCGTATGACTGTCTTGCAATTCGAACTGTCGGTTATAAACCTCACCCATTAGCACCGGCAAGTTTGTGCCACCCAGTGCAGCAACCACAGCAAACACTTCAAAGGCCAGAATGACACGAAGAATAAGCGCTGTTTGCAAGCTTGGTTTTAATAACGGTAAGGTGATTTTGGTAAAACGCTGCCACGTGTTGGCGCCATAAACCTGAGCGGCCTCGTAGTATTCTTTTGGAATTAATCCAATTCCGGCCACCAGAATAACCAGCATAATGGCAGTAGCGCGCCAGACTTCAGCCAGAACGACAGCAAGAAATATCATGCCCTTGTCCTGATAGCCCAGGAATGTCATCGGTTCATCGATAATACCGGTGGAAAACAGAATGGAATTGAGAAAACCGGTTTGCTCGAATATGGCAAGCCAAATCAGACCGGCAGCCAGATCTGAAATTCCAAGCGGAATAGTCCAGATATACAGAATGATATCCCGCCCTTTCTTCATGCTTGCGACAAGCGTCGCCATTAGCAAAGACAAAGCCACCTGAATAGGCACTACAACCAAAGCAAGCAGCAGGGTGTAAGTCAGTGCTTTCTCAAACTTCCAATGCGAGATCATTTTGTCGAAGTACTTGGTGGTAAGCACACCTTCATCGGTTGCAAATGCTTGCCATGCAACCAGTACAAAAGGATAGAGAAAAAACAGCAGTAAAAACAGGGTCGCTGGCAAAAGCAGCAGATACGGCAATGCACGACTTTGCATAAGCTTCACCCGTTAGTAAAAGCGGACAATGATCACTGAGGAAGACCCGGTCAGCCAACATGGCCGACCGGATGTGGTTTTTATAGAGAATGTGGCGAGACGAACTCGCCTACACATACTCTACTGGGCTTACTCTACAGGGCAAGGACCGTCAGAAGCTGGGTCTGGACCCCAACATGGCGCAGCGGCTTCGTTCATAACACCGCGAAGGGCCTCTGCTTGTTCGTCCAATACGGCGCGAACATCTTCGCCGCCCAGGATGATGCGTTCGAACGAGTCAACGTAGGCAGCATTGAACTCACCACCAAGCTTACCCAAACCGACTGGAAGCAGTCCGGGGTTTGCATCAGCAGAACCTGACATTGCTGCAATCGCTGCACCTGAGATTTGCACCGCTGCTGGCATATCATCTGGCAGTTCTGTGTTAACAACCGGGAAAAAGCTGGTAGCACGCAGAGTTTCGTTTTGCGTAGAAGCCTGAACCATATAGGCAAGCAGCTTCTTTGACTCTTCCATATCGGGAGCTGTTTTCGGAATACCAATACCGACAACAACGGGCATAAAGCCACGACCTGTAGGACCAGCAGGAGCCGGGAACGCGATAAAGTCATCTGGACGCTCGTTAAATGCATTTGCCAAACGTGCAGTATGATCAAACGCAACCCAGACTTCTTCAGTCAGCAGTTGTTCTTGCATGAATGAGTAACCAGTTGAACCCGGATTAGTGTACTGCCACAACTCTTTAAACTTATTCCACGCAGCTTCTGCTTCAGCAGAACGAAACTTCGATACCATGGAGTTTGTGTACGACGGGTACAAGTAACCCTGGAAGAAACGGTGCTTCAAGCCTTTGGGGCCTGCAGGAAATCCAAACTTCGGTGAACCTGTACTATCGGCCATGTTCTTTGACCATTCAATAAGCTGATCATAAGTCAAAGCATTGATATCGGCACCTTCTGGTAAGTGTTCCAGCGCTTTTTTGTTAGCAGCCATGACATAGGTTGCTTGCATCCACGGAACATATTTCTGCTCGCTTCCGCCGAGTTTGCCAAGTTCCATGAATTTAGCGTTAATTTCAGCATCGCCAAAGTCTACATCCGACAAGTCGATCATGTTGTCGCCAAGGCTGATCAAATCACCGTGCAAACCACCGATAAGTCCAATCTTACCTTTACCGGCAGCAGCTTCTGCCTGAATACGGGTGAGCCATGGACCAGAATCTGACGATTGGAAATCAACGTCGCCTTCAAACCCTGACAATACTTTTTCACGCATGGCTTGCGCTTCTTCCACCGGCTTGGCCTGGTTGGCCCAGAACAGAACTTCAGCCGAAGCCGAGCCAATTCCAATGATGCTGGTAGCGGATGCTACTGCTATTGCCGCAATTGTTTTACGTAGTTGGATCATCAAACACATCTCCTAAATGGATTTATCTTTAAAAATTATGCATTACAAAATCGTTCGTCACGGTGCCTACTGCGAATTTTCGAATATTTCCGGGCCATGACATTCCCGGTAAGTCGATACAGCTTTGGACAAAAACATCTTGCACTTCAAGGCTAAGGTCGACATCTTCGCCTCAATTGACGTCCGCTTACTCACAGTTGCAACGATGCAATAATTTTTTGATTCATGCAACAAAAATTTCAATTATTTCTCTGATTATGGTGTTTCAGAGCAAAAATGAGGATGTTTACTGGCAGAAAACAAAGTTGTAACGTTATAATAAGCGCTGAGAGACAGTAAGCTCAATCATGGCAGACAGAGA
>CALJNA010000045.1 GCA_937981955.1 uncultured Granulosicoccaceae bacterium | reverse complement strand
AGAATTAAAGAAGACCACCTTTGACAACCTGTTTTCGATCAATCACACGTTTGCCACCATTCGGGCCAAGGTCAATCGGTTGAACCGACGAACCTGGTGCACAACGAAAAAGCCCGAACGTCTGGCTGATCACATGGATATATTCATCGATGTGTTTTGTGATCGATTGAAACTATTAAATCTTGCTCCTAGAACCTTACAACAGCGTGCTGCTCGGCACACTGCCCAGTGTGGCTAGCGTGATAACCAGCCCCACTCATCTGGAGCAGTTTTAAAATTATAAAGGTTGCCAAAGAGTGCAGGGTCTAACTTTTCTGATTCGGTTTAAGTTCCCCGACAAATTCAGGAAGGTCGCATGGATGTGAACACTTAATACCCGCGCAGCATATCACCCTGCAGACTGGATTCTCATCGATGCTCTTGCACGGGCTGACACTTGTTCGCGCCACGCTATTATCGCTCCCGCACCAATGATCATGCTCATGCCCATTAACGTTGTATGGGTAGGCCAGCTATCAAAGATAATTTTGCCCCAAAATGCTGCGAAGATGAGATAGCTAAAATCCAGTGGCGCAAGCAGGCTGGCATCAGCAGTTTGATACGCACGCGTCATACAGATATTGCCGGTTAAATTTAACAGCGATGCCAGAACCGCAAAAGCCGCTACAACCAGTGTTAACTCAGGCCAGCCAACGGCAACATAAGGCATGGACTGTTGCAAGGCCGATGACAGTGGAAACCAGGACAGAATCATAATCCCGCACAGACCCGACGCCATAAAAATCAAGGCTGTTGCAAAAGCCAGAGCAAGCGTGCTTTCGTGACGGCAAGCTCGACGTAGTGTCAGCACATTACAGGCGAAGAAAAACCCGGCCACAATCGGAAGTAGCTGAGCCAGAACAAACTCGTCTTTCCAGGGACTGACCACGAGCAAGGCACCCAGAGAACCGATAATGATGCACGTAATTCTCCACTTGCCCAGTTTTTCTCCCAATACGGGGCCTGCCAGCAAACAAATAAACAATGGGTAGGTATAAAGACCAACTGCCATTTGAGCGACCGATAAAAACGGCGCACCTGAAAAGAAGAAGAACATACATGCAGCAAGAAATGCGGCACGCAAATACACACCACGTGTATTTTTGGGCAGCAGCAATACCAGGCCTCCGCCGACCTTTGCCAAAATGATGACAAATATCAGATTACCGATGGAGCGCAAGGTTTGGATTTGCCAGAATGACGTTTCGCCAGACATTAGCTTCATCAAACTATCCTGCAAGCCCAGCGTAAAGGTCGCAATAAGCAGCAGCATCACAGCAACAAGCGGCCGATCTTCCTGCGCGTGGCTGAAAAGCTTTACTATCATTTATCGTACATTCTTAGCTGTCCAGCCAAAGTCTGCAATTGCCGATACCATTTTGATCATTTTGGATCACCGTGGATCACCCTGAGCTTCAATCTGTTTGACTATAGGTTGATCTGAATTGGTATGGACAGCCATCGATGCTTGTGTGATGCTATCGATTAGTCATCGCGGTGCTCAGTTCAAAGTCGCGGTTAAACCGTGCCCGTCACAATCTACCGGATTCTGTTCCATGTCAAGCTCTAATGCCATGCCCTGGCGTCTGGTGATCGCAGCCTGTATTGGCATGTTTGCAGCTACCGCAACCGGTAGCACCCGAGCGCCATTTCTAACCGATATGGCTTTGGATTTACAAGTCTCTTTACCTGCTATAGCGAACCTGTTCGGTCTTACCGCGACCGTTTGGGGCATCTCCTCTTATATCACTGGTTATAGCTCTGATCGTATCGGTAGACGACTATTCCTTCTGGCATCTCCAGTTTGCCTGGCATTAACGATGGTTGCAGCTGCAAATGCTCCGAACTATTGGATTTTGGTCGGTATCATTATTTTGGCAGCAACCTGTTGTGGTGCCTATACCTCGGCAGCATTAACAGAGGTTTCGGTTCGGACCCCTAACAATTTTCAAGGTAGAGCGCTGGGCTATGTAATGAGCGGCCAGTCACTGACACTGCTTGTAGGGATTCCAACCTCTGCGTGGCTTGGCGCAATTGTTGGTTGGCGTGGAATACACGTGGCTCTTGCTGCTTTGGCACTGTTCTCAGCTTTCACCATGTACTTGGCACTTCGACGACGTGCATCTGATAATGCCGTTTCTACGTCACCGGCAGCTGCTCGAGTACCGATTAGCCAGGTTATGAGCGGACCGATCATTCGCTTATTTCTTGCACTGATTGCAGAACGCGTGTGTTTCGGGCTGGCTACGTTTTACTATGCATCCTATTTACGTACCGTTTACGATCTGCCCATTGAAGCGGTCGCATTTCCGTTAGTGTTATTCGCGATCGGTAATATTATTGGAACCGTAGCGGGAGGCCAGGTAGCAGATCGACTACCTTACCGACGCATTAGTTTTGCTATCGCACTTTGCTGCGCAGGATGTATTGCATTACCGTGGTTTCTCTGGCAGCAAAGCCCATTCGTCACCATAACTTTCGGCGTTGCATTTGCATTTTTCAACGCCTTGTCTCGACCCTCACTGCTAGCCGCACTGGCAGAAGTACCTGCCAACGTACGCGGTGTTGTTATGGGCTTGAACAGTTCGTTTGCCAGTGTAGGCTGGTTAGTTGCGGCACTGGTTGGTGGATGGTTGTACGCCGGGATTGGGTTTACCGGGTTTGGGCCTGTGATGTTCGTAATGTGTTTGATGGCATCGGCTGTGGTTGTGCCTGACAGTCGGATTCGTTATCGCGCTGAGCTTTAGTCATTGCTGAAAACACAGCCATTAACGAAGTAGAGTGGCAAGCTCAGTCAGATTTATCGCGACTTAATACGATAGGCTCTCCATGCGGAGTAGTGTGGGCCGCATGGTTCCAGTCGTCATACAGTTGGCCTAAATGTTCGGCATTAGTCACGCCCTGCTTGATAACGATACGTTCCAAGGCAGACAACCAATGCCGGTAATATGTGTCTCCCAAATCCGGGTCACCTGTCGCTTGCGCACGATTTATTTCTTCTGATAATACCGCTGCCCATTCTGGCCAGGTAAACAGCCCTTTTTCATACAGAGCCAATGTCATGGCAAACGCTTCAGCTTCCCACGGCTCATTGAAAATCGGCCCGGACTCATTGCGGGGAATGGAGTCAATGGCGTTCAGCGCTTTGTCATTACGGCTACTATTCTCTTTTGCTGTCATGCGTCTGCCGCCGCGGATAAATAGGGTTCCCAGCAATCGACGTGAACGAACGCTGCCTGCCTTCGGGCTTCACCCCAGAGATCTTGCGCTTTGAACTTTATGTTGTATAACCACTGCGGGTTCTCACCAGTACCAAGGGCATTGTCATCGGCGAACACATGGCATCCATGTATTTTATGAACAATACCGACATGCCCTCTGATATAAGAAGGTAGGCGCGTATGTCCTGCCTTATGTTGATTTTCGATACGCACGCAATCTCCTTCGGCAAATGCCGCAGGACTCGATGCCGGGCGGTCGACCGGTGCACCTGCACGCAATACCGCATCCAGCTCTTCGGCTCGCAATACGCGTTTTACAGATTTGGCTTTATCGATTGAATGACCGGATTCCATTTCAGCCAGCGATACAAGGTTTCTGCGAATTAACAAGCGTTCAAGCGCCGTGAGCCAGATTCGATAATAGCCAATAGACAGGTAGTCCACTGGTGGTAAGGATTCACGCGTAAAACGACCCTGGTCAAGGTTCCATTCACCTGACGCACCGATACAAACGGTCATAGCCAGCACACGCTTTTCCCATGCGTCATGAAACAAGGGTTCATTCGCATCGGGGTTTATTGGTCCGAAACACTCGAGCCCACCCATGTCGTGAACGCCATTCATGGCTGTGAGTTCGGCGCATTCGTTGACGACCGGTTTTTGTGACTGTCGTCTTTTCCGAGTGCAGCAGGAGATAACGGCAAACCCGTGCCAATCATGGAATCACGAGTGACCAGCTCGGCAAGCTTCGCCCCGCTTAGCTGATCTGTACCTGCTGGACGCATTGGTAATACCAGATACCGCACTTCGGCGGTGGAATCCCACACGGTAATTCTGGTGCCTTCGGGAAGCGTGACGTTGAATTCAGCAAGCACGCTGGATGGGTCAATAACAACTCTTGAGCGATAGGGAGCCGATTTATACCAGCTTGGCGGTAAACCCAACACTGGCCACGGATAGCATGAGCAAAGGGTACAGACCACCATGTTGTGCTCTTGTGGTGTGTTTTCAACAACAACCATGTGTTCACCCTGACGACCGCTGAAATCCAAAGAGGCGATAGCAGCAGTTGCGTCTTTTAACAGCCATTGTCTATATTCTTCGTCTACCCACGCACGCGCTACGACTGCCGCACCGTTTTTGGGTCCTACCTGATTCTCGTAAGTATCTATTAAGCGGTTGAGTGCTTCGGGGTCTATGTATCCTTTCTCGGTAAGCACTGTTTCAAGCGAACGTACACGTAAAGCCGTATCATCAAGATGAGAATGGTCGTGATGGTGATGATGGTCGTGGTCTTCAGACATGTTCCAAAGCCCTCCTTAAACGTCGGTTGATACACAAATATACACTTAATCGTTTAGCGATCGCCGAACATGTCACCCAGCCCGCCAAGAACCGAACCTTCCCCTTTGGAGCCACCAATGCCTGCCGACTGTATGACACGATTAGCCAGCCGAGAAAATGGCAGGCTTTGTAAATAGACAGTACCGGTTCCTCTTAGTGTTGCCAGAAACAGACCTTCACCGCCAAACACCATGGATTTCAAGTTACCAGCGCGCTCGATGTCGTACTCAATACCTTTGGTGAACGCGGCAAGACAGCCAGTATCCACGCGTAGAGTCTCGCCTTTCATCTCACGTTTAATGACTGTACCGCCAACATGCACAAACGCTTTTCCATCACCGGACAGATGCTGAAGAATAAAGCCTTCACCGCCAAAAAAACCGGTTCCCAGCTTGCGTTGAAACGCAATGTCGATAGAGGTGCCAAAGGCAGCACACAGAAACGCATCTTTCTGGCAGTACAGCTCGCCTCCAATTGTTGCCATATCGAGCGGAATGATTTTACCGGGATAGGGCGCCGCAAAAGCGACACGTCGCTTGCCTTGCCCGTCGTTGGAAAAGTGCGTCATGAATATGGACTCACCAGTAAGCACACGTTTTCCAACATGCATAAGCGAATCGAGCACGCCTTTAACCGGTTTGGAACCATCACCCATTTTAGTTTCGAAGCCGATGCCATCTTCCATGTAATTCATGGCGCCAGCTTCTGCGATCACAATTTCTTTTGGATCAAGCTCGACTTCGATGATTTGCATGTCATCACCGAATATTTCATAGTCCACCTCATGACATTTCATTGCTTTTCCTTTTTATCTGGAGCACAGATAACAAAGCATATCAATTTTCAGGCTCGCTTTTAAGTCTGGCCGCCAGTTACAGCAACTCGCGCACGATTAGTACCACACCCGCAACCAGCATCAGCACGATAAGCAATCGCCTGAAGGCCTGATCGCTCAAGCGCCGAAAAACCTGCATTCCAATGTATGCAAACAACATGGTGACCGGTAATACAATGGCAATGCGAATAAATCCGGCTTGATCGAATACGCCATTGAACGCCAGCAACAAGCCCGCAATGAACAAAACCAGAACATTGTATGGCTGAGTTACCGCACGGGTTTCTTCCTTTGACCAGGGGCGCATCGCACACCACATGGTAGGTAAGGCACCAGAGAGACCTGCTGCTCCGCCCAACACGCCACCGGCAAAACCAATAACACTGTCTTTTATAGGTGTGGAGCCGTTTATCGCTGGCAGGCTTTGCCGAAAGGCGAAAAAGCCGCCATACAGAATAAGAAAGCTGGCAATAACAACTTTCAGAACGCCAGGATTGATGATCGTTAGTAAAGCTATCCCCAACGGAATACCAAACAATGCTGGCAATAGAAATCGCGCCAGCCTGATTGGTTTGTCGGCAATGGTGTGGCGAACCATCCACGCACCTGGCAGACCGCTGAGTACCGACATCACCACCGCCAGAGACACGGCTTCTGTAGGCGGTAGAATGTGTAACCAGAAACCAAGCGCAAACAGTGCTGTGCCAAACCCTGCCAGCCCATTGATGAACCCGCCGGCGGCCGCTCCGCAAAGCAAAAGTATCAAATACTGCGCGCTCATCGTGAGTCGGTCATCTCATTTTGAAACGACTTAAGGAAAGCATGGATGAATTGCGATAGTCAGAATGTGGCAGGCAGGGTGAGCGGTTAACCACCAAGAAACAGATCGCCAACCTTGGGATTAGCGAGTAACTCATCACCGGTTCCGGCAATCGCTAATTGACCTGAAACAAGAACATATCCAATGTCGGCAAACTCCAGCCCCTTCTTCGCGTTCTGCTCTACCATTATGATGGTCTTACCTTCATTGTGCTGCAGGTCGTGAAGAATCTCAAAAACCATATCGATAAAGCGCGGCTCAAGACCAATTGATGGTTCGTCAACCAGGAGTAACTCAGGGTTCATAACCAGTGCCCTGGAGATCTCCAGCAAACGACGTTCGCCACCGGACAGAACACCAGCGTTGTGTTTGCGTCTTGCCGCCAGGCGAGGGTACTTGTCAAACACCTGCTCCGCTGCAGTTTTGGCTTCAGCAGGCTGATTTTTTAAAAAACCGCCCATCCACAAGTTTTCTTCGACCGTCATGCCGGGAAAAATGGATTTGTCTTGCAGTATGTAGGCAATACCGGCTTCAGCCAGCTTCTGATTCGGGGACAAGGAGGTGACATCACGCAAGTTATCGCCATCACCAATGGTGATGTTGCCAGAGAAAATATTGTTGAATCCGAATATCGCATGCAGGATAGTCGATTTTCCCGCACCGTTAGGTCCAATCAAGCACAAGGACTGCTGTTTACCAACTCGCAGATTCAGGTCATGCAAAATCTGCATTTTTCCATAGCCAGCACACAGATTATTAATTGATACGTGCGCATCGTTGCCAGCGAGCGCGTCCAAATCTGCCACGTTGATTTCTTCTGCAATGGCTGCAGCCTGTCGGGTCACTTCATCAACAGAAATAACGGCGTCGACACCGCCACTGCCATAACCGGAAATGTTTTGATTATCGTCCGATGTACTCATAATTCCAGCCTCGATGTCCTAGTGCGCACCCAGATACGCATCAACCACACGTTGATCGTTCTGAATTTCGGCAGGTGTACCTTGAGCAAGCATTTCGCCATGGGCAAGACAATAGATATGATCTGCCATATTCATGATAACTCGCATATTGTGCTCGATAATAAACAAGGTAATACCAAACTCAGAATTGGCTCTTTTCAAACGATCAATTAGACCGTTAATCAGAGTGGGGTTGATGCCCGCGGTGGGTTCATCAAGTAACAAACAGGTAGGCTCGTTCATTAGCGCCATGGCAAACTCAAGCAATTTTTGCTGCCCAAACGACAATGAGCCGCTTTGTAAAAAGCGTTTCTCGTAAAGGCCGACAAACTCGAGTAAATGATCAGCGCGATCGTAATCTTCCTTGGTATTGACGGTGAATGCATCCCGTAGGCTCATTTTTCGGTGCGGTTGAGAAATAAGCATGTTCTGCACACCGTTCATCTCACCGTAAATGCGCGTTTGCTGAAAAGTACGCAGCAAACCAAGTCGGGCAATCTGTGGTACCTGCAGTTTCGAGATTTCCCGATCTTCAAACTTTATCGATCCAGAATCTATCGGGTGATAGCCAACTATAGAATTAAACAAGGTTGTTTTGCCCGAACCATTGGGTCCGATCAGGCCGGTGATACCACCTTGTTGAACCGTCATAGAGATATCTTTGTTGGCAACGACACCGCCATAGGATTTTGAAACATCCGTGACTTCTATGATTGTGCTCATGCCTTGGCACCTCCATCAGAGCTTTCTTCCACTCTGATACCGAACCACTCGGGCTTGGTGGTTTTAAGCCAACCCATAAGACCGTCCTGAAAATACACCACCGTGACAACAATGAGTGCCCCGAGTGCCACCCATTGCCAACCCAATAAGTAGTTCCAGGTAACTTCCTTGAATATCTGAAACAGAATTGCGCCAACAATTGGTCCCCACAAGGTTCCTTTGCCTCCTAACAGAACACACACCACCATGAAAATACCCAGGTTAATAGTCTGGTAAGCGGTTTCCAGTGGTTCAAAATGAATAAGTTGATAAGCCGATATTCCGCCGGCGACACCAACAAAAAAGGCAGATATTGACCATGTCGTTAATTTATAACGCAGGGTGTGTATACCCATGGCTTCTGCTTTCTCTTCGTCATCTCTTATTGCATTGATAGCTGCTCCAAAACGCGTTTTGTACATCCATTTCAGGAACAGGAATAAAACAACGCCAGTTACAGCGAACAGGTAATAGAAGAAGAGTTTTCCCTGATCAAGGTCATACGGGTAGACGGGTAAAGCAATACCTTGTCCACCACCAACCCAGTCCCAGTTGGAAACCAGTTCACCGGCAGCTATGGCAACACCAAGAGTACCAATCGCGAAGTAGGGTCCGCGCAAGCTGAAGGTAAAGTAGCCAATTATAAGCGCACACAATGAACAGAAAAAGCCTGCGCCTATAATGCCGAGTATCGCCCCCAGAAAATACTGAGTATCGGTGAACTTATAGATGCCACCACCAGCTGCATTAGTATATTCGGCAATCGGGTAGGCGATGCCAATACCGATAACAGCACATACATACATGCCCGTGCCGTAAAAGAAAATATTACCCAGCGAGTTATATCCCATTTGACCGCCGGTCATATCCCAGGTTAGCGCAACAATTATCATCAACCAAAGCGTTGCCAGTTGAGTGCCGAAATTGGGGAACAACAAAGGAGCGGCAATAATAAACGCCACTAACAATAAATAGAAAACAGGTTTGGCTATCGTCATCATATATCTCCTATTTCAATACCTGACGAGAGCGCCGTTGTTGAATCATTCTGAACACAAGCACCAACAGCAGTAGCAGCACCGCAATCGCTTGCTGATAGCCAATACCAAAGATGTGTGAGCCGTACTGTTCCAATGCACCAATACCCAAACCGGCAGCGATAACACCCGGCAAGTTTCCTAACCCGGCCGCAGTCACAATAACGAAGGCGCGAATGGCGTATGTGATGCCATAGAAAGGTTGAATAACCCAGACCATGACGATGATCGCACCTGCTGCTCCACAAATAGCGGCGTTAAGTGAGAAGGTAAACGCATACACTTTTTCAGTGTCTATACCGAGCACACGTGCTGCGCGTGCATCTTGAGCTGTGGCGCGAATCGCCTGACCCATGCGACTGTACTTCATAAAAACAATAACGCAGGTTGCCAGTACAGCCGCCATACACACCCCGATGAGCTTCGCAATCGGCACATCAACAAAACCGTCAAAAAAGAATAGGGTTTCAAATCCGAGATTGACACTTTGCGTATCCGAACCGAATAGCAAGTTAAGCAATTGCGCCATCATGATGGCAATACCAAAAGTTGCCAGTAACGATGTAAAGAGATCACGCTCAATAACACGCGCGATAACCAGCTTATAGATTATCCAGCCAAGCCCCCACATAAGAACAAATGCAAGCGGTACACCCAGCAAAGGGTAGACACCCAAGCCTGTCAGCCACCAGGCTATGTAACCGCCGGCGATAACAAAATCACCCTGAGCAAGATTCTTTACATTCATCACCCCCCAAACCAACGCGAGCCCGTAGGCTGCCAGGGCAAACAGTGCGCCGATCATGACGCCATCAATGATGATCTTCAGATTTACAACTGGAAACTCAAAAAGCAGTCCCAGATTGCCCAGTATCTGATCCATAGTATGTTCCGTGGAGACAAATTAGAATGTGAAACGAAGAAAGCCGGGGGCACGCCCCGGCTCATTGAACGCTTTATGCTGCTTACTTTCGAGGCCAGTTAAGCTCGTGTGACGCGAAGGCAGATGGCGCTACAACGTTGTATTTACCATCCTGAATTTGACGCAACACCATTGGCTTGGCAATGTTGTTTCCTGCCTCGGAGAACTTGATATCACCATAGAATGTTGACAATTCAGTTTCAGCTATCGCCTGACGAACAGCTTCTTTGTCCAAAGTGCCTGCACGCTGGAATGCGTCAGCAAAGACGTACACTGCTGCAGATGCTTGCGCTACCTGATAAGGAACTGTTTTCTCCGCATATTCCGGATAAGCAGCTTTAAACTCTGTTTCATAGTTGGCCGCTGTACCAAAAAGCTCATCTTCGTAGGTTAATGTTTCAGCCCACTGAGTTGAGCACAGTATGTCATTGGCAAACTCACCAAAGTTGCCGGTTACATCTGCTGCTTCGCAGTGTGTAATAGCGACCATCGGCACTGAAATTTTCATTTCACCGATTTGTCGAACCGCCGTTGCTGCACCTTTTGAGTGACCGCTAACGACAAGCACGTCTGGCTTAAGCAGCTTGACCTTGGTCAGAATGGCACTCATGTCAGAAAGGTCGCGTGGCAGTTTTTCATCGATGACTACTTGCATGCCGTACTTTTCAGCATCTTCAAGAACACCGGCTCGAATATCGAGTGAAAAAGGATCATTTTCAACAGCGATTGCGATTTTCACATCTGAGGCGGTTTTACCTTCTTTTTCTGCCATTTCAGCCGCCAGCGTTACGGCCGATGCCAGATACTGCTCAGAAGTTGATAACACAGCGAACAAGTATTTATACCCTTTGTTAAACAGAGAACGTGACGCACCCTCTGCCTCAACCATGGGAATTTTATACTTCTCCGTAACCGGTGCAATCGCTTTGGTTAGACCGGAAGAATAGGGCCCAAGCATATATTGAACTTTATCTTGACTAATTAGACGTTCCGCCAGAGTAGCGCCACGGTCACCTTTAGACTCATCATCATAGTAGGTCACTTTGAAGTTGTAGCACTTGTCTCCGATCTTAACGCCACCAGCTTCATCTAATTTTTGAATGGCAAATTCGTAGCCGTTCTGAGCATGGACGCCGTTTGTGGCGTATTTACCAGTAAGAGAAATTGCAGAACCAAGTACAAGCGGTTCACAATCTGCAGCTTGCGATTGTCCTGTGAAAAGTAATGAACCGGCCAGTGCGCCGAGTATTCCGAGTTTGGTACGAGTATTGAGCATACTTCCTCCGTGGTGGAACAGGGTGGGTAAATGGGCAATTGAATCTGATGTTCTTCTGCCGTCGTTGCATCAGTCTATGCGATTCAGTCGAGTCAGTCGATAGCAGAAAGAACAAAACGAAACGGAGTCAATGGGTTTACATCAAATTGCGGTAATATGCATTGCCAATCAACTCTGAAAGTCAATATTAGGTAAGGTTTTGTCACTAATCATCTGAAGTAGTAGCCTTATATTTAAACTAGATATCCTCGAGCAGCAGGGCAAATCGCGTTTTAGCGATTCTGCTTGATTGCATTCCATCCTGTTTTAGCCACACTAAGCTGCGTTAATATGGCTGCGTGGAAGCCAAGCGACAAAAAAGCAATTCAATACCGACAGGTGTTGGTTCCGGCACGGGAAAGAGCTTTCAGATTGTATTGATCGCTACATTCACCGGCTTTTGCTCTTTCTATGGACCACAGCCTTTGCTGCCAACGTTTGCTGCAGAGTTTGGGGTAAGCGCGACAATGTCAGCATGGATGCTGACACTGCCATTTATTTGTCTCGCAGTCGGCCCCATTCTGGTTGGTACCGTTCTGCAGCATTCCAGCGCACAACGAGTATTGGCGGTTGCCTGTCTGATTCTGGCAATCGCGCTGTTGGGGTTCGCAAATTCAGAAGACTTTAAATGGCTGATGATCTTTCGTGCGCTACAGTCTTTGATGTTCCCTGTGATTTTCACGTCTGCGGTGACATATTGCAGTCGGGCTGGTGATGCCGGATCTCAGCAAACCAGAATCGCCATATATATTACGGCTACCATCGTCGGTGGTTTCTCTGGTCGATTAATCAGCGGTTTTCTTGGCGACGCATTGGGCTGGCAAGCACCGTTTGTTCTGTTTGCATGTCTTGCTTTAGTTTCTGCAGTAGCTGTTTGGTATTCGGTAGCGAATATTCCTCTGGATGGAAATGTACTTCGGCTGAAATCAGTTTTTAAACTCACGCGAAAGACCGATATTCGCGCTGGTCTTGCCTTTGTGTTCATCACTTTCTTCACGTTCGCCGGAACATTGAACGTTATCCCGTTTCGACTAGTGTCACTGGATTCAACAATATCTTCGTCGGTTATCTCTCTGGTCTATGTGGGTTACGCGGTAGGCATCTTCATACCACTGGTTATTAATTCCTTTATTCAGCGTATCGGTGGGGAAGTACGGGCGATTGGCATCGGCTTTGGCTTGCTTTTGACTGGGCTTGCCGGGCTGGCAATTCCATCGGTCAATATTATGTTTGTTGTATTTCTTATTCTGTCGGCAGGCATGTTTACCATACATGCCACTGTGTCCGGTTTTCTCAATAAGTTGAATGCAGAAAACGCGAGCCTGGTCAATGGTGCGTACATATCAAACTACTATTCGGCCGCTGCCATCGGTTCTATTATCCCAGTGTGGGTGGTGAATCAATTTGGCTGGGCCCCTTACGTTGTCGCGCAATTTCTTTTTGCCTTAACCGCCGCGCGGTATTTGATGCGGCTAAACTCGATAACCTCCACTGAGTCTTAAATAAGAGACCTAAACAACTTTTTACAGGTAATTACGCTATGGCACCCGCATTTGAAAAAGACGAATACGCCAATCGATTACAGCGCGTTCGCAAAGCGATGGAAGCTGCGAATTTTGACTTTCTTGTGATTGGCAGCCCGGCAAATATTAATTGGTTAACCGGCTACGATGCATGGTCGTTCTACACCCCCCAGATCTTGCTCCTGGGGCTAACGATGGAGCCCACATGGCTGGGGAGAGAAATGGATGCGGGTGCTGCTTCGTTCACAACTTATCTGCCAGCTGAACAGGTAATTCCTTTTCCAGAAAACTACGTGCAACAAAAGCAAGTCCATCCTGCACAATACATGGCCGATTGGATGTTTGCACAAGGATGTGATGGCAAACGCATCGGCTATGAAAGTGATGTGTACTTTCTGACGCCAGCTGCGGTTCAACACTTAAAAACTAGGCTAACTAGTAGTGAGTGGGTAGACAGTGAATTATTGGTGAACTGGCAACGCCTGATAAAAAGTGAAGCTGAAATCGTAGTTTTGAAGCAGGCCGCTCACATTGCTGGGTTGACTATGCAAACTGCATACGATGGGGTCAAGCCTGGCGTGCGACAGTGTGACCTTATGGCTGATATTCTCGCTACACAGATACGCGGCACCCCGGAATTTGGTGGAGACATGACAGCACTGCACCCATTGGTTCTAGCCGGGGAAGCCGCATCAACTGCACACCCGTTGTGGACCGATGCACCATTCGAAAATGACCAGACAATCGCATTTGAACTGGGCGGATGCCGTAAACGATATAACGCGGGTCTCGCTCGAACAGTTCATATTGGCAAACCACCGGAAAAACTCGTCAGTACAGCGCAGGCTGTTAACGAAGGCATGGAGGCGGTGCTTGCCAGCATGAAAGCTGGTGTGGCTTGCTGCGACGTACACGCCGCCTGGCAAGCAGTACTAGATCGTTATGGGTTGGAGAAAAAGAGTCGAATAGGGTATTCCATTGGCGTTGGGTATTCTCCCGATTGGGGAGAGCACACCATCAGCTTTCGTCCGGATGACCAAACACCATTGCCTGCAAATGCCGTTGTACACATAATTCTTGGTATGTGGATGGACGGCTGGGGGATGGAGCTCAGTGAAACCATACACGTACGCGCTGACAACGCGGTTTGCCTGACGCAATTTCCGCGTGATGTATTCGTTGTTAGCTAGTTCTGATCACGCAATAGCGGTTTTACAAATTAAGTGGATACTTTCTTTTGAAAAACTAATTACCCGCATAAATGCTGCGAAACTTTTTCGAGAAATTGCAAACCTTCTACCAACTCATCCACTTCAATATACTCATCGGCTTTATGCGCTCGATTTATATCTCCCGGTCCGAATACAACAGTTGACATACCGGCATTACTGAAATACCCCGCGTCGGTACCGAAAGAGACGACATTGCGACTGTTCAGGCCGGATATCCGACTGACAAACTCCGCCGCCAGTGTTGCGTTTCTGTCGTCTAACGCGGGCACCCTTGCCAATGTTATTATCCTGATATCAGTTTCCGGGTGAACCGCACGCATATCTGGCAACAACTCTGAATGAGCATAATCATTTATTTCAGCAAGAATTTCGTCATCGTTTTCTCCCGGCATTGGACGCAACTCCCAGTTAAAGGTGCACCAGCCAGCGGTTGCATTACTGGCCGTACCGCCTTCAATCATCCCTACGTTTAAAGTACTGAACGGCGGATGGTACGGAGAATCAGGGAACGGATTCGCAGCGAGCCGCTTTCCAATTTGCTGAATTTTTGTAATCAATTGACCGGCAACTGAAATAGCATTGACACCTAATGTTGGATCGCAGGAGTGCACGGCATGCCCAGTAATTTCTGTGCGCATCTCATATCCACCTTTATGTCCCGTAATTAAACCCATTTGCGTGGGTTCGCCAACGATAACAATGTTTGGGTGTATCTGATGCCTGGCCATACTAGCGAGTAATACCGGCATACCAAACCCGCCGGTCTCTTCGTCGTAAGAAAAAGCAAGATGAATGGGTTTGCTGAGCTTGGCGGCTTTAAACAGCGGTACGGAACCAAGCACACAGGCAATAAAGCCTTTCATATCGACAGACCCGCGACCGTATAATCGATTTTCACGTTTTGTGAGAACAAACGGGTCGCTTGACCAGTTTTGGCCAGCTACGGGAACTACATCCGTATGCCCGCTAAGCACAACACCACCTTCTATATCCGGGCCGATGGTTGCAAAGACATTTGCGCGTTGACCATCATCGTCGTAACTTAATGAAGCTTCAATACCCTGATCAGACAGATAGCTAACGATGTACCCGACAATTCCGTCTGTGGGCTCTCCGGATATACTTTTATGGCTGACCAGCTGTTCCAGAATATCGATCGTGGCATCTAATGAGTCACTCATATATTTCTTTCTATTCGTAATGAACGTATACCATAACAACTATACAATGGTGGCATTGAACGCAAAACACGTAACCTGACGCGGTAGCGACTATCCTATGCCATCAGAATCCCTTAGTATAAATGAAAGAAAACGCGGCGCGATTATTGGCGCAGCGGTTGCCGATGCCGCTTCCATGGGTTTTCACTGGCTTTACGATCAAGCACGAATTCGCACCCTGGAACCAACTACACCTGAATTCAGGCAACCATCGTCAGACGACTACAAAGATGTGCCAGGCTATTTCGCGCATGAAAACAAGTTATCGGGAGATTTTTCGCAGTACGGAGAACAGCATCAAACTATGCTTCAGTCTCTTGCAGATAATCAAGGCGTATATGATAAACACCACTATGAGACCGCTTTTGCTAAGTGTTTTGGTTTCGGTGGTAGTTACTCCGGCTACATAGACCATCCTACTCGTGACACGTTGACCAACATCATCATAAATGAGAAAACAGCTGTCGACAGAGCCTCAAATCTGCCTTTCAGTGGCGCCGACGAAATAAAACGCAAGTTACTCACGAAAGTGCTGGGCAACGCAAAACAAGCCACAGGAAACGAACTGAAACGTCGGGTTGAAGCTGCTGTTCGACTAACCGATGATGATGACTATTTGGTTCAACACGCACTTAACATGCTGAAAGAACTGGATACGGTAAATGTGCATCATGGAGCTGACGACACACAGCTGCCAGCATTGTCTAAATTACCTTCATTAGTGGCAGCGTATGCCGGTAACGATGAGTTGCTGTCGGTAGTGGACTCAGCCATTCGCGTGACAAATAATAATGATAGCGCGGTAGCGTTCGGCAAAACTGCCGCTAAACTTATCGAAGAATCCATCCTTGTTGGCGAGGTAAGACATGCTGTAGATGTTGCAAAGACGTACGCAGAAACAGAGTACCCGGATAACATTCTGCCTTTGCTTGAACAGTCACTTGCCGAACTGGAAACGTCCACCCCCGAAGTCACTGCACGGTGGGGTATGGCCTGTCAGTTAAAAATCGGTTTCCCAAGCTCTGTTCACAACATATACAAATCGGGCTCGTACACTGAAGCCGTCCGTCAGAATATTTATGCCGGTGGTGATTCGTGTGGTCGCTCAATATTATTAGGTGCTGTGATGGGTGCTTGCTTTGGAATTGGGACACACAACGGCATACCCGATGAATGGATTACAAAACTGAACCATCACAATGAATTCATGAATTATCTGAATCAGCTGGTTCCCACCGTTTCCACGTAAAGTTTTTGTAGCTCTGCATGACGCTTTACGGCCTCCGGTTCGAAATCTGAGCTTGCCGGAACGTCAACGCCAAAATGCTTGAACTTGTCTTCCCCACGAACCAGCAGGGCAGTATCCATGTCGTGTTTGGTTTGCCGAACGTGTGCTGCAAAGTATTGAACATTCAGACCAATACGTCTGTCATCGCTTTGATTTGGCATTGACGCGTGCAGAGTCCACCCGTGATGAAATGAAGCTTCACCGGGCTGTAGTGGACAAAGCGTGCTTGTACCTTCATCAACATCCAAAACTGTTTGGCCCTGAAGCAACACGTTCGAGTCATCGTTGACAGTTTTGTGATCGTACTTTCCATGCTTATGGCTACCGGGAATCATTTTCATGCAGCCACTGCTTTCTGTCGCCGGTGATAGGGCCAGCCACATGCTCACCTGATCATCGTGACTGAGACCCCAGTAGGTGAGATCCTGATGCCAGCTGACATGCGAAGTTGCTCCGGCTTCTTTAATAATGTAGGTCACATTGAAAAGCAGTATATCCGGACCAAGCAGCTGCTGAACCACATCCAGCGCAGCCGGATGTGTTGCCAGTTCAAACGGAGATTTAAATAATGTATGAACCTTGGCCAGGTAGTGCATTGCTCCGTGGGTCGCTTCAGCTTGTTCCAATTGCGACCGATGGTACCGCGCCGCAGTCGAATCAATTATTGGGATAGCCGTTACATAGCCAGCAGCATCGTATTGTTTCTTTAAAGATGATTCCATGTTCTTATTACAAAAATTTCGCTTGTTACGCGAGTAATGAAGAGCGTGGACTTTCGTCCATCTGCCCAATAAGTTGATGTGATAACGCCAATATCAGCTCTGCCCGGGTCTCTGCATGAGATGAACTATCCCACAAATTATTCAGATGTTGTGGATCGTTTTTACGATCGTATAGCTCTCCCCAGTGCTCATTTTTATACATTGCTAAATGCCAGTCCTCAGTGACAAGGACCCTGAGTCGCGCCGGTGTTTCAAATCCCATGCGTCGCCCACTTTCGTTGAATTCAATTAGCAGAGAATCTCGTTTGCCTTCACCTCCATTTATACCGGGCAAAAAGCTCTTTCCCTGCATGCCAAAGTAGGGCAATAAACCTGCTCGTTCAATGATTGTGGGGGCTATATCTACAGTGGACGTTAAAGACGGATGGGTTCTTGCTTGCCGATTTGCCGGATCCGACCAGATCATCGGAACTTTGGTTACTCCATCCTTTGGCCATACGCCCTTGAGCAACAGGTTAAAGTCACCCAGATAGTCGCCGTGATCGGAATTAAAAATAATCACAGTATTGTCGTACTGACCGGTCGCCTTTAATGTCTGTATAACCTCGCCAATAGCATCGTCAATCATTGTAATCATGCCAGCGGTCAGCGCCATCGCTTCTTTGACATGTTCATCACTGGCCATAAAAGCAATTTGCGGGATAGGGGGTGCTTCGCCAGTATCGTATTGTGCTTTGGCGTGAAGCAACGGCAGGGGTGGATTTTGGTGCTGCTCATAGCGTGGACCCAGCTTAAAATCTTCCGGGTTATACATATCCCAATACTTGCCAGGTGGATTAAAAGGATGGTGTGGATCTGGAAAAGAGACAAACGCAAAAAATGGCTCGCCCTGATTTTTCGCATCTTCAAGATAGCCTTTTGCCTTGTCACGGACGTACGCTGTCGGATAACTGTCTTCGGGAATAGGGGTGCGAAAGGCCTGGGGACAAGAGTAATTATGTGGAAGCTGACTATCCGCATCAGTTAGCTCCTTCCAGTTGTCGTGTCGCTCACGAAACCACTGCTGGTAGTGTCCACCCGCTTTGTCCCCATGCCCGGTGACCATATCAATATGATCAAACCCATAATAGGGTGAAGGAAACTGGTACCGCCCACTGGATGTGTATTGGCTGGGTTGTTCGTTTGTGTAATTACCGTTATCCGTTTTCCATGCCTCAGTAATTGGACCCGTTGCTACCTCATCTCTGGCAACCGGTGCTTTGTCAGTCATGGGTTGCAAGTGGCTTTTTCCAATACTTGCCGTTCGGTACCCACCAGCACGTAAAACATCAGCGAACGTATTGGCTCTTTCCGACAGCAGACAGCCGTTATAACGAACTCCATGCAGACTCGGATAACGGCCGGTCATGAAGCTTGCTCTGTTTGGCATGCAAACAGGTGTTGCTACATAGAACTGATCAAAACGAGTGCCGCTTTCTGCCAGCGCATCCAGATTGGGCGTTTTGACAACCGGATGCCCGTAACAACCAAGCCAATCGGCGCGATGCTGGTCCGTCATGAAGTACAGAAAGTTGGGTTGGTCGCTCATGTTTGAGAATCAGTTAATTGGCGCTGTGTGCGCAGGCGTGACAAATGTATGTAAATTTAGTGTGCTGCTCACAAAGTACCAATAATGCGGCAGGCAAATCAACTTTCCTTCACAACCACCAAAGAATGGGAGAATTCCCATTAATGTAAGAGCTTGCCACGGAGCAGACAGGGTTGAGGTGCAGCGACAGATGAAAAACGCTATGATTCGCGCACAAACGCAGAATATTAGCTCTTACAGTCCGTGCGACTATCACTTGGAGAACATGCATGAAACTTCTTAAATCCCTGATTGCTATCGGGATGACGACAGCGCTCTACTCGAACGCACAGGCAATTGAAAACCTCACGGGTGAAACAGCTGCACCAGGCGGGTCAATTCACTTGTCCATGGCTCATCTTGCTGAAGCCGCCGCAGCCGCAGGTGTCGCCAATATACAAGTAGCCGATGGCCAGACACTGACAAACTCAATTCAAAACGTCGCAGAAGGTAAGACCGATGTTGCTGGCACTCCTTACCTGCTTCCATTTCTTTTATCGAAAGGACGCGGACCGTACGCCAAACTCGGTGAAGAGAAGGGTGCGGAGCTGGCTAGCAACCTTCGCGCACTGTATCCAGTGACTCTTGGCATTTTTGCGCTCTATGCATTCGATTCAAAAGGGCTTAAAGGTTGGGACGATCTGGAAGGTAAAACCATCTACAACGGACCACCGCGAGGTGCAGCACTGAGTAATTCACGTTCACTTATACAGTTGGTCACCGGGTTGAAAGACGGAGACGGCTATAAAGGTGTTCAAGTGAACTGGGGACAAGCAGTTAAAACTATTACAGATGGTTCAGCAGATGCGGTTGTACTGCCGGTTTTGTTTCCCGACGGTCGAATCACTAAATCCCTTGCATCTGGCAACATCACTGTTTGGTCCATTCCCAAAGACAAGTACGAGTCTGAGCCCATGCAAAAGTATTTGGCAGCGCCTGGTTCGGCACCGTTCGAACTGGATGCAGCTGAAGCTGGAATGGGTGAAGGCGTCACCATGGTCACAGAAGATGGTGTGTTCAGGGGTCTTGCAACTATTGGCGGTGACATTGTCAACAAGAGCATGTCGTTTGATTTGGCCAAGGCACTAACCAAAGCCCATATCGACACACTTGATGATCTCAAAGCCAAAGCGCCGTTCGCGCGTTATGCAGGGTATGGCATTGTGGATACCGTGAAATCAGGCATGTGTGGTCCCAATCCATTGAAGTACCACGCCGGCGCCGTTGCAGCCTGGGAAGAAGCGGGCTATAAAATTGATGATTGCGCCAAGCCTTCTGACTAAAGTCAGTACGTTAAGCAAGCAAGGTATGCAGAGTTTTCACGCCGCATAAAATTTATTACCTTGTACAAGATCGCGGCCGTTCGATTATCTGAACGGCCGTCATGTTTTCTTTACTGACGGATCCAATGCATGTCTAACGAACCACCGGCACGTGCAACGCCTGCCGATTTTGGTGAGAAGCTAGTCTACTGGTTGGCTCTGGCACTGATTATTATCGGTATGCTAAATGCCATGCCAGGCATACCCGGTGTGGATGAAGCATTCGACGGTCTGTTCGGCTTTAAAGATTTTAGTATCAGAAAATACCCTTACGAATTTTTCTACCCCATTGCGTTCACCGTAATGATGGTCATTGTTGCGTTAAAACATTCCTTATGGCGCGAGCTAGCTAACAGCACGCGAACACGACGACGTCTAGGCCTAATACTTGATATCGCTCTAGTGCTTGCTGCATTAGCCATTTCGATCACCTACATGGTTGAAATCGAAGCTGTTTGCATGATCGATCAGATTACCGGCGAGCGCGCAGAATTAATTGCAAAAAGCCTGGCCGAAGAAAGACAATTTGCAGAAGACTTCGGTTTACCTGTGCCAGATTCAGTTGATGATCCTCAATGTATCAATACAACGGGTGCGTGGTTAGCGGCCATTATATTTTTTGCCGTGGCCGTTTTCCTTGCGTACAACATTAAAGTTTGGGGCCTGCCTTTGGTATTGGTTGCGATTGTTATTGCGGTATACACAGTCGCTACGGTCATGGTCTGGTATTTCCACGGGCCGGACGACATCAACAAATATCTTATGACAAAAATAGGCGGTGAACCACGGCTGCTATCAGATGGCCGTCCACGCTTACATGATTCGCTTGTCAACAACGCTTCGGGCTTGCTTGGCAGATTCATGGACATCATCTTGAATACGGTTTTTCCATACATTGTCCTTGGAGGCCTTTTTGGCGCATCGGCTGGTGGACGTTCGCTGATAAAACTTGCGTTTCTGTGGACGCGAAAATTACGTGGTGGGCCAGCCCACGCGGCTATCGTATCTTCAGCAATGTTTGGCACCATTTCCGGTGGTCCGGTTGTCAACGTTTTGTCCACAGGTGTGCTGACCATACCCATGATGGTTAAACGCGGTTTCTCTAAAACCTTTGCCGGTGGCATGGAAGCAGCAGCCTCGTCAGGTGGCTCAATAATGCCTCCAGTAATGGGGGTAGCAGCCTTTGTACTTGCTGCACTAACTGCAACGCCATATCGCGAAGTCATTATCGCCGCTGCGATTCCAGCGGTCGCTTATTTTTTCTGTATGTTTTTATCAGCCATATTCCAATCACGAAAGCAAGGAATTGAAGCCATTGGCGAAATAACAGAAGACATGATTTTGTCCAGAACCGATAAGTTTAATCTGGTCATGATCTTCGCGCCGATACTGCTCATACTGTTTTTACTACTAACACCGAAAGAAGCTATCGGCTGTGGCTATATTGCTTCATTGTTTGGCGTACAAACTACCGGAGAAGGAGCAAATTGTCTGGCCAGTGATTTACCCTGGTTTCTTCAGTTGGTGCAGAACTCGGCTGGAGATGCTGGCAGTGCAGGGTGGTGGGCCGTAATTCTTTTATGTTTCCTGTTATTTCTGGATAAGGAATTAAGAAAACAGCCAGGCCGATTACTCGACGCACTGTCTGGTTCTGGCGTTCTTGTCTCTACTTTGTATTTAATGTTTCTGGCTGTGTCCATAATCGATTTCTGCCTGAACCTTACTGGCCTGTCTGATTTTATTGCCCTTGATGTGCTTGGTTGGCTTCGCTCTCTCGATCTGGGCGGGACCGGGTCGGGCGCTTTTCAATTTATTGCATTGCTAACCACGATGGCCTTGGCAGTGCTTCTGGGTATGGGGATGCCGGCGGTTCCGGCCTATATTAATGTTGCACTTTTGATGGGGCCGGTGTTGGCAGGGCTTGGTTTATCTATTTTCACCGCACACATGTTTATTTTTTATTTTGCGGTCGCCTCAGCCATCACGCCTCCGGTTGCCATTGCGGCATTTACTGCTTCCACCATAACTAAAGCAGAGCCCATGGCAACGGCATTCTCAGCCGTTCGATCCGGCATAGTGATGTTTGTTATTCCTTTTGTCTTTGCCATGTATCCCGAGTTGCTACTCATTGAGGCAGCGATATTGGATCCAAGTTCAAGCCCTTCTGCGGCAGAGTATCTACCCGGATACGATGGAGAGCGGCACTACGCTGCGCTGTTATGGATTTTATTGCGGTTGGCACTCGCGTTATATTTGTTAGCCAGTGCGCTTGCAGCATTCGACCGTCGATCTCTGTCCGGAGTTGAAATTGTGTTACGCCTCTTGTTAACTGTGCTTATTTTATTTAAGCCTGTGGAAATTCATAGCGTGGCTGTGATTGCTGGTATTGCTCTACTGGTATTTCATTACAGGAAAAACAAAACCATTGTCAGTGATACTCAGATAAATCACTAATTGATCGTTCCACGATGATTGTCGCGGCTGAACACAAGAGGCACAGACTATGAACGTACTATGGATAATGGCCGACCAACTGAGATGGGATTACCTGAGTTGCTACGGAGCAAAACACATCGACACCCCCAATATTGACTGGCTTGCACAAAACGGCATGCGATTTAATCGTGCCTATGTACAAAGTCCGGTCTGTGGTCCAAGCAGAATGAGCTTTTATACAGGTCGCTACGTTCGTAGTCACGGCGCAACCTGGAACGGATTTCCTTTACGGGTAGGGGAACCAACACTAGGTGAACATCTTCGCGACTTGAATGTAAAGTGCTCGTTAGTGGGTAAAACACACATGACGCCCGATGTTGAAGGTATGCGTCGATTGGGTATAGAGCCTGACAGCACTATTGGGGCTTTAGTCAGTGAATGCGGTTTCGATGTTTTCTCACGGGATGATGGAACCAACTCAACCGACTATCCGGGTCATTGCGCGGAAGACTACAACAACTACCTGCGTGAACACGGCATGGGAGGTGACAATCCGTGGGAAGAGTGGGCGAACACAGCCATTGGACCCAACGGTGAGCTACTCTCGGGCTGGTTACTTGAAAACGCACCCTACGCTGCAAAAGTACCGCAAGAACATTCAGAAACGGCCTGGCTCACAACACGCGGTATTGAATACATTGAGGAACAAGGTGATCAACCTTGGTTGTGCCATTTAAGTTACATCAAACCACACTGGCCATATCTGGTTCCCGCACCTTACAACAATATGTATTCAGTCAGCGATGTTCCTGCCGTTAACCGCTCCGCAGCTGAACGTGATTCAACCCACCCGCTAATGCAAGCCTGGATGGACATGCGGGTGAGCCAAAGTTTCTCGCGTGATGAAATTCGCGACATTGTAGCGCCGGTTTACATGGGATTGATTAAAGAACTCGATGATGAGCTGGGTCGTTTGTTCGATTACATGAAAGGCAAAGGAAGAATGGAAGACACCATGATTGTTTTCTGTTCCGATCATGGCGATAACATGGGTGACCACTGGCTGGGTGAAAAAGATCTCTTTCACGATTGCTCCGCTCGAGTCCCTCTACTAATTTATGATCCGCGTTCCGAGGCCAACGCTAGTCGCGGCACCGTTACCAATGCGCTAGTGGAAGGTGTAGATCTTACACCTACATTTCTGAGCTACTTCGGCGGAGAAGCCAAACCGCATATAATTGAAGGCCGATCGCTTCAACCATTTCTGCACAACGAAATATCCGATCGGAACTTAAGCCAATGGCGGGAGTTCTGTATTTCTGAATATGACTATTCCACCCGGGAAGCACGCAGGGCAGTTGATGTCGACCAGAGTGATGCAAGGCTGGTGATGATATTTGACGGGCGCTGGAAATACGTTCACGTGGAAACCATGCGACCAATGTTATTCGACTTGTTAAACGATCCCAATGAAGTTGCAGACCTTGGTGACAATCCAGACTTTGCCAACGAGCTGGAACGCTTAAAACAATGGCACTTTGACTGGAGCCGACAGCATCACAATCGTATTACACTAAGCGCAGACACGGTTGAAGCGATGACCGACGCCAGAGAGCCACCGGGTATTTTCATCGCATACGCCAACAAGGAAGAATTGGAACAGGATGGACTGGAATTACCGGTTCATGCAGATCGATAGCGAAATCGCAGTTTAGTTAATTCACAGATAACGGTAAGACCGGTTAATGTATATTGGTTACGATATTTGATACCACATCTGGCAACATCAACTAGTATGCTGCAAAACAGCGGAAACATCTTTCACGATGACTTACCAGGACACCGAACAACATGGATGAAGCAATAAACATTGCAACTGTACTTGCTGCCGCAGAACGACTAGCGCCGCATGTGGTCAAAACCCCTTTACTCGAAAGCCCTTACTTGAATGAGATTGCAGGTAAACGTGTACTGGTTAAAGCGGAGTGCCTGCAACAAACCGGTTCGTTTAAGTTTCGCGGCGCCTGGTCAGCCATATCAGCACTGACAGAACAGCAGAAACAAAGCGGTGTGCTTGCATTTTCATCCGGCAACCATGCCCAGGGAATCGCCCTGGCGTCCCAGCTGGCCAATGTGGAAGCCGTGGTTATCATGCCAAACGATGCGCCGCAGTTGAAACTGGAAAATACTCGGGCGTTAGGCGCAGAAGTAGTCACTTACGATCGACGCGGCGGCGAGGACCGAGAAAAGCTGGGCGACGACTTGTCAGCCGAACGAGGATTAACACTTATAAAACCCTACGACAATGCCATGGTGATGGCGGGCCAGGGTACCTGTGGTTTGGAAATCGCAGAACAAACCAGCGAATTGGGGATTGAACAGGCTGATGTATTGGTTTGTTGCGGTGGCGGTGGGCTTACATCGGGTATCAGCATTGCGCTTGAAGCACAAGCGCCAGGTCTTAGCGTCAGACCGGTTGAGCCAGAACACTTTGACGATGTTATTCGATCGCAACAATCTGGACATCGGGAAGAAATTACTGGTGAACAGCATACCATTTGCGATGCGATACAAACCCCGTCGCCGGGAGAGCTTACTTTTCCCATTATCAAACGCCTTTGCAAACCGGGAATAGTTGTCAGCGATGCGGATGCCTTACGTGCAATGGGTCTGGCTCTGCAACGATTAAAAGTATGCGCAGAACCCGGAGGGTCGGTTGCACTGGCGGCAGCGCTTTTCCATACCGAAAAAGTTGATTCAGATGTTGTGATTTGTGTGCTTTCGGGTGGTAATGCAGATGCAGCCTGTATAAGCGCGGCACTCGATTCTATTTAGTTCATCGACACGTACCCCGGGACTTTCGCACAAACGGCATTTGCTCAGAATCATGTCGCAGATCTGCAACTATCCTGAACGAAACCTTGATTTCAGGACCTGTTTGAAGGCTACAATCCAATAGGGCCTAGTGTGCAGGAGTTCTTTATGAGTAATCCAATGTCTGTCGATCACTTCAGACAGCAGCGAAAAATTGATCCAACGCGTGGTCAATTTCTTGCTGATGGCTCGCCCAACAACGATGACCGGATAGAAATCGGTCCGACTCAGCTTGCATATTCGGAATGGGAAAAAGCCGGTTTGACCCTGCCAAACCTTGCGAACATGCGTGAACATCGCTGGAAGCGCCTGACTCAGCATATTGTTGACCGGGACTATGGTGGTTTGCTTGTGTTCGATCCGTTGAATATTCGTTATGCCACAGACAGCACTAATATGCAGCTGTGGAATACACATAACCCGTTTCGCGCCGTTTTATTGTGTGCTGATGGTTATATGGTTATATGGGATTACAAGAACTCACCGTTTCTATCCACGTTTAACCCATTGGTAAAAGAGCAACGCTCTGGCGCCGATCTGTTCTACTTCGACCGGGGAGATAAGGTCGATGTGGCTGCCGATACGTTTTCCAACGAAGTCAGAGTATTGATTGAAGAGCACGGTGGTAACAACAAGCGGCTTGCTGTAGACAAAATCATGCTGCACGGATTACGTGCGCTGGAAGCACAGGGCTTCGACATACAAGATGGCGAAGAACTAACAGAAAAAAGTCGCAGCATTAAAGGACCTGATGAAATACTGGCCATGCGCTGCGCATCGCATGCGTGTGAATCTGCCGTCAGGGAAATGGAGCACTTTGCCCGTGCACAAATTCCGGTTACCGATGTGTCCGAAGATGATGTCTGGGCAGTGCTGCACAAAGAGAACATCCGCCGCGGTGGTGAATGGATTGAAACACGTCTGCTTTCGTCAGGGCCAAGAACCAATCCGTGGTTTCAGGAGTGTGGCCAACGCATTGTTCAGAACAACGAAATCATCAGTTTCGATACTGACCTGGTTGGCAGCTATGGCATCTGTGTGGATATCAGTCGTAGCTGGTGGATTGGCGACGAGCGACCTCCGCAGGAAATGATAGATGCCATGCAGCACGGGGTTGAACACATCATGACAAACATGGCGATGCTAAAACCCGGAGTTACCATCCCCGAGTTATCACGTAATGCGCACCAGCTTCTGCCGCAGTTTCAAAAAGGTAAATACGGTTGTCTGATGCACGGCGTTGGACTCTGTGACGAATGGCCGCTAGTGGCTTATTCAGATCAAATGGTAGAAGGTGCATACGATTACGAACTGGAAGCCGGAATGGTTTTGTGCGTGGAGGCGCTGGTTAGTCCGGAGGGAGGGGACTTTTCAATAAAACTCGAAGATCAAGTGCTCGTTACTGAAGATGGATTTGAAAACTTGACGACGTACCCGTTCGATGAGCGTCTGATGGGTGGCTGATATTATTTCACATACTCAATGCACCTAGAACCAGCTTAATTGAAATAGCAAACAAAGCAATTTGCACCGCAAGAAAGAACCACTTTTCAGACAAACGTTCGATCAGTTTCTTGCCAACCACGGTTCCCAGTGCCGCTACAGGCAAAAGATACGCCGACACTTCAAGCGTGGTTTTGGTATACGGATACAAGTTGGAATAAGGAATAATCTTCGCAAGATTTATCGCTGCAAACACGATGGTTGTGGTTCCAGCAAACACCATTTTCGGTAATTTTTGCGGTAACACGAAAATTTGAAATGGCGGCGCACCTGCATGTGAGATAAAACTGGTAAATCCTGATAGTGTGCCCCATAGCATGCCTTTAACTTTATTTACCGGTTGAGGCATATCGCTGCCTCTTTTGAAAAACCAGTTATAAAGACAGAAACTGATACCCATTACACCAATGGCAAGAGCCACCATTTGATCCGAAACAGAAGAGGCGGCAACCCAGCCAATGACTACACCCAATATGCCGGCTGGAATAAGGAGCTTAATATTGGGGGCACTAAATTCCCGACGATACAACCAGACACTGACCGCATCGGACAAGATATAAATTGGTAACAGCAGAATAGCGGCAACGAGCGGTGACATGATCAATGATAAAAGCGGTACGCTGAGCATAGCGACCGCAGGCAAGCCACCTTTTGATAAGCCGACGACAAACGCTGCAAGGACCAGCAAGGCAAGCAGACCCGGTTGTGCTAGTACAGAATCGATCGTCGGCATGGTTGTTTTTCATCGGTCAAGCCTTGCCATGCTACGCCAGTTTCTGAATATTTGCACCTTAAGTCGCCATTGTGAACGCAAGCTTACACTAACTCTTTTTTACAACTTAGTTTTGATGAGTTAACAACTTATCAGGGTCGTAAACTGGCATGGCCACAACCGTTGCATCACAATCAATATCCCCACCATTTATGTGAACCCGCGTTCCCGATTTAGCAAATTCCGGTTTTACATGGGCGAGCGAGAGCGATTTTCCTAATCTATGTGAATAACACGGGCTATTAACTACTCCTACCGTCTTACCATTGATACTAATGATCTCTTCACCGTTAACCATATCTGAGTGTTCAATTTCGAGACACACATTGTGTATCTTTTCCTGTCCCTTCGCTGCTGCCAGGGCGTCGGCGCCACGATAACCCGACTTTGATTTGGTGACGGTAAAACCCAATCCAACTTCGTAAGGCGTATGCGCTGTCGTCATATCATAGCCATAAAATAGTAATCCAGCTTCAATCCGGACCTTGTCAAGCGACGCAAAAGAGCACGGCATAACACCGGCGTCGATCAATTTATCCCATACATCGCCTACGTATTTCTCATCAACGAATACCTCATAGCCCCGTTCACCGGAATATCCGGTACGTGAAATTCGGCAAGGATGAGTAAAAAGCGTGGTGTCGCAATGTTCGAAATAAGCAAGCTCAACCAAATTATGGCTGCAGTTTTCATTAAGAACAGACAGAGAATCAGGTCCCTGTACCGATACGTTATGTAACGAATCGGTAAATGAGATCTGTACCGATTTCCCCTTAGCTGATTCGCCTAGTAAGCTCATCGTATCGCCAGACCCGTGGACAATCATCCATTCATCGTTTCCATTGTTGTACACGATAGCATCATCAGCCATGGTGCCCTGTTCAGTGAGCACACTCAGATAAGACGCATGCCCCACATCAATATTCGAGATTTCACGCGTCGTCAGGTGATTCAGAACCGCGACGGCATCGCTACCGCTTATCATCACCTTTTTCAATGGAGACATATCAAACATACCGACACGCTCGCGAATGGCATCGTGCTCTGTATTGGGGTCGCTACTGTAGGACCAGGCGGTCCCCATACCGTTCCAGTCTTCGAGTCCAGACCCGAGTTCTTTGTGTCGTGACGCTAGCGCCGACGTTCGACTAAGCTCTTCTGTCATAGTGTATTCCTGCTTTGATTAACAACAATTAATACCATTCATCAGGCATTGAGGCTTTACGCTCTTCAACAAATTCGATCAAAGTCGCGCGAATAGAATCTTCCATTGATGGTTCGACATACCGTTTGAGCATATCTTTATATACCAGGCTCGCACGTTGCTCGGCGCTCAACGCCCCGTTTTCTTGCCAGGTTTCGTACGGCCCAGCATCGGGAATTAATGATTCATAATTTGCATGTGCAAAATGCTTGATTGTGTGACTGGTCGATAAAAAATTATCACCTGGTCCTGCTTCATTGTAAGATTCTTGCGACAAGGTCTCCGCATTTACACTGACTCCCCGCATTAACTTCATCATGGCGCCACAATTGTCTAAATCCATTATGAATTTCTCGTAAGACATGGTGAGTCCTCCTTCTAACCAGCCTGCCGCATGCCACACCTGATGCGTTCCTGAAATCATCGTTGACCACATAGCATTGCTGCTATCCATCATGGCTTGACCATCGGGTGAGTTTGCTGCGGTTATCTGTCCACCACCAGATCTGAAAGGCACACCCAGTCTTCGTCCCAGTTGCGACAGAATCATCGTAGCCTGATTCGCCTCAGGCGTTCCAAATGTAAGTGATCCCGTTCGTAAGTTCATGGTGGAATGAAAAGAACCCATCATAGACGGACAACCGGGCTTGACCAACTGCACTAATGCAATACCTACCATGGCCTCGGCCAATGTTTGAGCACACACCGCTGGCATACTCACCGGCCCCATTGCTCCTGCAAAAATAGCGGGGGATACACACACGCACTGGTTGGCCGCAGCATATACTCTTAACGCTTTAGACATAGCACCGTCATATACAAACGGTGAATTCACATTAATATTGCCTTGCATCACCGCATGCGATTCCAGAAACTGCTTACCGTAAACGATCCCAGCCATAGCAATTGAGTCTCTGGCGCGTTCTGCTGATGTCACGCTACCCATAAATGGCTTCGTACTTAAGCTTAAATGGGCGAACATCATGTCAAGATGACGCTTATTAACCGGAACATCAGTTGGCTCGCACACCGTGCCACCGGAATGATGCAGGTTTGGTGTCAGGTAGGTTAATTTAACGAAGTTATGAAAGTCTTTAAGCGTTGCGTAGCGCCGCCCGTTATCCATATCAGTTACAAATGGAGAACCGTAACCGGGCATAAGAATAACGTGATTACCCCCCAGGCTTAGCGAGTGATGTTCGTTGCGACTATGCAGTTTGAATTCTGCCGGAGCACTCATGCACAGGCTGTGCAGCAGACCTGGCTCAAAACGCAATCTATCTCCGCTGACTCTGGCACCGGCTGATTCGAACAACTCGATAGCATCCGCATCGCCACGAAACTCAACACCCACCTGTTCAAGCAGCCAGTCAGCATGATCTTCTAGCTGCCCCAATGCATTGTCGTCAAGTAAATCAAAACTCGGGATTCGTCTACGGTGGTCGGCGGCAGGCCCGCAAGGATCGTGTGGAGCTGGTCGTGATTTACGTCCGCGCCGCCTTGGCTGGTTGACCGTCACTGGCAATTTGTCAGGGGACATAAGCACACTCAATAAGACTGATCATACAAACAGATATGCTGAAGCAGAGTTGATTGTATTCTTAAAATCAAGGCATCTAAATGGAAATATTTTGACCTCAGCGTTTAATTATGCTAAACGGTGTCAATGCAGTTTCGACACTACAATCAATTAAAGGTATTCACCATAGTTGCAAAAATTGGCAGCATCTCTGCCGCTGCGGAAGAGCTTAACTTAACCAAAGGCGCTGTCAGTCATCAAATAAAGCAACTAGAAACCACACTTGGGTTTAAGTTGTTTGAACGATTGCCGCGCGGTGTTGCACTTTCCCAGAAAGGACTGGCAATGCTCAACAGTACCGAGGAAGGTTATTCAATAATTGAAAGTAGAATTCAACGATTGCAAAACGATGATTCGCGTGCGTTAACGGTTGGGGTATCGACTTACTTTGCATCCCGCTGGCTATCTCCGCGATTAACGAGCTTTCTCGATCAGCATCCCGACATTCGTTTGCGGCTCCAACCAATGATCGAACTAACAAACTTAGCGAACAACGGCATCGATGTTGCCATTCGGTGGGGTAGTGGTCATTGGCACGATGTAGAAAGTATTCTGCTATTTGCCTGTCCGGCCTGGCCAAGTGGCAATTCAAAAATGAGCGCAGTCGTTGTAGATAAAGGTTTAGAGCATGCACTGAAGGAAGCCACCTTGTTACATGACAGTGAACACAGCGCTGCATGGCGGGAGTGGTTCTCGGCTGCCGGAGTCACGTGGCACGATCCGGAGAAGACACTGATTATTCCTGACCCAAACGTTCGTGTACAGGCAGTTATTGACGGGCAGGGTATTGCACTTAATGATTCTTTGGTAGAAGGTGAATTAGAATCTGGTAAATTACATCGCTTGAGTAAAACAGCATTGGATTCTTACGGCTATCATATTGTCTGGGCGAGCGGGACAACGCCGAGTACCGATGTTCTGTCTCTTTCAAACTGGTTACAGAATATAGCCTAGTGCGAGCATGCAAAAAGCAAATTACTCAACAATCTTCCAATACATAAATAACGTTGCGTACCACTTGTCAGTACTTTTGATGAACAACACCACAACGCTATTACAACCAGATGAGTGTAGTTAATGGGTATTGTTTCACTGGGTTACCTTGGTGTGCATTCAGACAAAACGGACGAATGGAGCCAGTTCGCGCAGAAACTGCTCGGACTACAGCAAGTTGATAAAGGCGCTGGTACGCTTTCGTTTCGCATGGATAACTACAAGCAGCGATTTGTCGTCACCAATGAGTCGGGAAACAATCCTGCATTCATTGGCTGGGAAGTGGAGTCCAGTGATGACTTGTCTATTTTTGCTGATAAACTGGAAAACGCAGGTCATGAGGTTTCGTTTGCCAACTCCAGCCTGGCTGATCAGCGATGTGTGGAATCACTAATCTATTTCAATGATCCGGATGGCAATCGAATCGAGCTCTTCTTCAATCCGCAAACAATTACAGAACCATTTATTCCGGGCAGACCAATATCAGGATTTAAAACGGGTGCGCATGGCATGGGGCATGCGGTACTGCATGTACAAAACGCCGAAAGGCTGTTGCCGTTCTATCAGGATCTACTTGGGTTCTCGCTAAGCGACTACGGTCTGGAGCCAATTCCGTTGTACTTCTTTCACGTTAACGAGCGCCACCACAGTTTTGCTATTGTTGGTTCTGGAAAAACCGGCTTTCACCATTTCATGATCGAATACCAGAACCTCGACGACGTGGGGCAGGGATATGACCTGGCCTTGCTCGAGCCCGAAACCATTGCGTACACACTCGGACGACACACCAATGATTATATGACCAGCTACTATGCCAATACCCCTTCAGGTTTTTTTATAGAAAGCGGGTGGGGTGGACGGCTGATCGATCCAGCAAAGTGGACACCGCACGAAACATCTACCGGCCCGAGCTTTTGGGGACATGATCGGCTCTATTTATCTGAAGAAGATCGTGCAAGCTATCGAAACATGCGACTCGATGTTGCTGCATCCGGTTTGCGTACACCACCGGTTATCGACTGCCCGTGGCTTTACAACGAATTTTGGCGTTCCTGATTAACTCATACTAACCATGACGGAAAATGAATTCGACATCGTGGTTGTCGGGTGCGGACCAACCGGTGCCACACTAGCTAACTTACTCGGTTTACAACAGGTCAATGTGTTGGTGCTTGAGCGAGAGCCCAGTATCTATAACTTACCGCGCGCAGTGCATCTAGATGATGAAACCATGCGCGTCTTTCAAACGATCGGCGTGGCAAATCAGCTGCAAGAGAAAACGCTTGTAAATCCGGGAATGCGATTTATTGATAACAGAGATGAGCTTATTCTTGACTGGCCAAGACCTGCCGATCTTGGCAAACACGGCTGGCACACCAGCTATAGACTGCATCAACCTGATCTTGAAAACTTGCTGCGTAATGCGCTGGAGAGTAATCAATACTGCAAACTGGAATTGGGTCAGACAGTGACAGCAATAAAGCAAAACGCTAACGGTGCGCAAGTCACCTATCAAAACGCTAAATCAAACGACATTCAGCAGGTGAATTGTAAGTACGTTGTTGGGTGCGATGGTGCGAATTCTTTTGTTCGCAGCTCAATGGCCTGTAACATGGAAGATCTCGGTTTCAATGAAAGATGGCTTGTGGTCGATGTCATGTTAAAACAGGACATGCCACAGTTGGGTGATCACACAATACAGTATTGCGACCCTAAACAACCGATGACCTATTGCCGCAACCCCGGCCTTCGGCGTCGATGGGAAATGTCGTTACCCGATTCAATTTCTAATGAGCAGGCTGTAGATGACGATACTATCTGGTTATTGCTTTCTCGGTGGATAACCAAAGACGATGCTTCTGTAGAGCGTAAAGCTATCTACACATTTCGGTCCGCTTTAGCAAAAACCTGGTGTAAAGATCGATTGTTGCTAGCCGGTGATGCAGCGCACCTAACGCCACCGTTTATGGGTCAGGGTATGTGTACCGGCATTCGCGATGCGTCCAACCTTGCCTGGAAACTGTCAATGTGTTTAAGCACTGACACCACGCAAACTTTACTGACAAGCTATCAGGATGAGCGAAGTCCACATGCCCGGGAATACATAAGCACCGCAATCAAGCTTGGAAAACTCATGCGGACGATAAAACAGCAAGGTACTAGCACGAGCGACAACGGGAGCAGACAACCAACCAGGATGGCAGCGATAGCGCCGCGCTTAGGCTCTAGCCATCTTAACAAGTTTGATCTAATCAACCATTGTCCATTATCCGGAACCTTGTTTGGACAACCAGAACTTGCCGATGGCAGGTTGCTCGATGAACACATTGGATATCAGCCAGCGCTGCTTATACGTCGTATGAATAGCGAATTTGTTAAAAGCAACCCTGATTTAAAATGCTTTGCAGGTGATGAAAATCCGAAGATTGCAGAAGCGTTACAGGCTTTGTCTGTGGAGGCTATATTGCTTAGACCGGACCGATACGTATTTGCATCAGTAACTTCCGAGGAGGAAATCGAGGAACTGGTCAGTAGCTGGAAAATGCGGCTGGCCGCAGTGATGCCGACCAGCCGAAGGGGGTAAATCGTTTTATGTTTGTTGGTATCGTGCTGTGTTAAATGCGGTGTTATCGCAACTGAACTTTCAGTTGGAAGAACATAACCGCGTTGCTGTGTGAACCAGCGTAGTCAATCTCGGGCGAACCGGTGACGTTCAGGCTGGCACGCTTGGACAAAGCCACTTCCATTACCGGGAAGGGTACGATCTTGGTTTCCAGACCCTTGTTCTTGTGGTACTGCTTATGAACTGCAGTTGCACCTAAAAGGAATCGAACACGGTTGTTCAGAATACGCTTGGTGCCGTAGTTCACACCAAGGTAGGTCGCCTGAGCACCAAAGCTGTCAGACAAGGTACCCACGTGAAAACCCACTTTGCCAGTTGGTGAATATTCCCAACCCAGGCCCGGGACGAACGCATTGCGATCGCTGAAGTTTTTGAAGTGGATAGCCGCGGTGTTGAAGACCAGGTGACCATCAGCAGCGTGAGCATTTGATGTGTTGAAACCTGCAACGATAAGTGCGGTAGCCAGAACGAATTTGGTGATGAAAGACTTGTTCATGTTGTTATCCCCGATGACTAATTTTTATTATTTTCGAAGCCGATCTGTGTCGGTCCGTCCAGACGCCTCTAGGTGGGTGCCTTGGAAC
>CALJNA010000044.1 GCA_937981955.1 uncultured Granulosicoccaceae bacterium | reverse complement strand
GGATGCGAAGGCTGCTGCGGATGCGAAGGCTGCTGCGGATGCGAAGGCTGCTGCGGATGCGAAGGCTGCTGCGGATGCGAAGGCTGCTGCGGATGCGAAAGCTGCTGCGGATGCGAAAGCTGCTGCGGATGCGAAAGCTGCTGCGGATGCGAAAGCTGCTGCGGATGCGAAGGCTGCTGCGGACGCGAAAGCTGCTGCGGATGCTGCTGCGGATGCGGATGCGAAGGCGATGGCGCATGCGAAAATGACCAACGCGCTCGCAGAAGAGAAAGCCAGACTTCAGGCTGAAGCGGCAGTACAGGCGGAATTAGAGGCGCTTTCTGAGGCGGACTCTAAGAGGATTGAAGCGGAACTGGCAGAAGCATTCGCAAAGCTTGATCTAACGCTTGATGATTTGTCTATCGATGCATCCGCAAGCTTTGCAGATCCAATCGAAGGAAATGAGAGCGCCAGTGACTCACATACCGAGCGATCGTCGTTTGCTAACGATGCAAGCGCTCATGAATTTGATGCAACGAAAAAGCCTGGTTACAACAACGCTGAAACTGTGAAGAGCGTATTTGTAGAAGTCGCTGCAAAATCCAGCTTGGGTCTCGAGTCAGGTGATTCAGCGGGGATACATCAGAGTAGTGATGAGTCAGCGCATTCTATTGCTGGCATGCTCAAAACCGATCATACAATCGAGCCCGATGAAAGTGTGCTTCCTGTTGGGGAAACAACCGAATCTTATACTGAGCTTACCACCAGTAGTGAACGTACATTGGCCCCCTTTGTCCCTGGTACTAAGACTGTGCAGGTACCGGACAGTGTAACCATGGCGGAATTATACGATGCTCCTGAGATGGATCTTGATAACACAACCGATCTTGGCTTCAGTGGACTGCCTAACACAGAGGTGTCCAAACCACAGAGTCGCTTTTATCGGCTTTGGTTGAGCGTTCGAAAAGCAACTAGAAACTGGGTTGACTCATCGCGCAATTGGTTTAGCAAGCTGAAACTGAAAAAATAGTCGAAGGCGCTTTGACTGTTGGAATCGCATAGGACCTGCGACAGGTGTGAGTTATTTCTTAGGCAAATGATCCTAATAAGTTACGCATAGTTTTGAGATCAGCGTCAAACTAACTGGTAAAACATTCCAGAAAAAGGTACCCGGATGTTCATTCCGGTATCCACATAACCGAAAAACCCCAGTAAGCATTTTAATGGAGTGAAATCGTGAATTTCAGGATGAAACGAGCGCTTTGTCTGGTATTTATTTTATTTACCTATCCCTGTATTAGTCAGGCATATGCCAGCATGAACCCCAACGACTTGCTTGACTATTCAATCGATCTATACGAAGACAAGCGTTATGAAAATGCTGCTGATTCGTTTTCCATGCTCGTTAAATCTCGCGATTTCAGGCGGCTTGATCATAATGAAAAATTTATTGCGTTAGAGCTCCTTGTTTACAGCCTGGCGAATCAGGACAAGGCAAGACAGGCAGTACCTTATTCCAAACAGCTACAAAAGGTCACCAAATCTGGTTTTGGGAAACGCTCGCGAGAATTTGCAGAAGCGCTGTATGTCGAGGCGATTGTTCAGTATCGAATTGGAGACGAGCGTGATGCCTCCAGAACCATGTACGATGTTGCGGGAATTTATGAAAATTTGGGCTCTGAATACAAAAAAGAGTATCACGAAGCAATGCAAATCTCCGGAAAACTCAAATTCAAAGAATGGGATGATAAAAAATTACCCAAAGATTTGAGCGATTTCTTTACCACCTGCGAAGAGATCGTTGCTGATGAAAAACTACCGGCTGTAACCAGACGCTTTTCGGACTATAAGTTGGTTGGGAGAGACTACAAACCTAAAGGAAAGGAACGTCGGTTTTTTAAAGAAACCTACATAAAAAGAGCCAGAGAATCATCCACTGATCGTGCGAACAGGTTAGTTTTCATACCAGATTATGAGCATATCAACGATTGGTGTGTGGTATATCCAAGTGGTACATTGGTTGATCGGGCAGTTATTGTGCCCAATGAAAAAGACAGTTAGTTGGTGGTGGGCTACTAATTAAAACAAAACCTAAAACACAACCCCGTCTTCCTCAAGCTTCTGCGACGATTTCGCATCCCTAAATACCAGCGGATGCTCTGTCTTTTGCTGTTCTGCCGGTATCTGAGCTTTTTCAACAGCCTGTTGTACTTTCCCGTGTTCGGATGACTTGTCACAAACAGGGTCGGCAGCAGCAGGGTCTCCAGCCAGCATGTAAGCCTGACATCGACAACCACCCAGATCGTTTTCTTTTTCCGGACAGGAGCGACACGGTTCCTTCATCCATGCATCGCCACGAAAGCGATTGAAGCCTTCGCTGTGATACCAGATATCTTCAATAGAGTGATCGTTGACTGATGGAAACGCGGCGCCCGGCAACATGGAAGCAGTGTGGCATGGTAGTGCTGTACCGTCCGGGCTAATGGTCAGAAATACGTTTCCCCAGCCGTTCATGCATTTCTTTGGTCGGGTTTCGTAGTAATCGGGCACAACAAAAATAATCCTGATTTTGTCTGAGTATTTGTCCCGATATTCGTTGGTTATTTTCTCTGCCCGAACTAACTGTTCTTTAGATGGAAGCAAATGCTCTTGATTCACTTTGGCCCAGGAATAGAACTGCGTGTTGGCTAACTCCAGACATTCGGCCCCTAATTCGATTGCCATTTCAATGATATTCTCTATGTAGTCGATATTCAGACGATGAATAACGCAGTTCAACACCATGGGAATTTCGTGGTCGGCAATTATCCTGGCAACCTTGTGTTTCAAGTCGAAGGTTTTAGTGTGAGATAGAAAGTCGTTTAGCTCTTTGGTAGAGTCCTGAAATGAAAGCTGGATGTGATCAAGGCCGGCCTCTTTTAAGGCAGTTGTGCGAGCTTCAGTCAATCCAACACCCGATGTAAGCAGATTGGTGTAGAAGCCAAGTTGATGAGCTTCTGTCACCAGAATTTCCAGATCATCTCTCAGTAAGGGTTCACCACCGGAGAAGCCGCATTGAACACTGCCAAGCTCGCGACTCTGATTTAACACTCGCAGCCATCCTTCCGTATCCAGCTCGTTTTCAACACTGTTAAAATTGACCGGGTTATAGCAAAACACACAATGCAGCGGGCATCGGTAAGTCAGCTCACACAGAAGCCAAAGTGGCGGTCCAACACTGTCTGTAGCATTATCCATGTTCAACTGGTGCGCTTAGCGCAACCCATCGCTTGTCGAGCGCAATTTCAAGAAATGCGATAACGTCTTTTAGCAGGCCTTTTTGTTCAAACGCCGCCTCGAGTTCATCGACAACCGATTCAATGTTTTTCTTACCATCGCAGCGTTGCAATATCTCCCCGGCGGGTCCATTGAGTTTTACCATGCCTTCCGGATACAACAACACCCAACTATCTTGCGCTTTTTCGAATTGCAACTTGTACGGTTTTGCAACTGATGCAACTTGCTGAGCGTCTATGGAAATCGTAGATTCAGTACTCATGCCGGCTGCTCTGTGTTTGGCCTCACGGGTGCTGCTGCTTTATCCGGTAAGCCGTAGCGTAAGGCCATAGCATCGTTCATTTGCCAAAGTACATCGAGTTTGAAGTTTAAAATTTCAAGCGCTCTTTGCTGCAGCTCTGGGGTGTTGAAATAATCGAGTGTGATATTTAGTCCGTGTTCAACATCGCGCCGCGCCTGCGTTACTCTGTTACGAAAATAAAGCAGGCCATCAGAATCAATCCATGGGTAGTGCTCGGGCCATGTTGCGAGGCGTTGCTTGTGAATTTTTGGTGCGAATAATTCTGTTAGTGATGCGCATACCGATTCCTGCCATGGTCTGGTTCGTGCAAATTCCACATAGGCATCTACTGCAAAGCGAACTCCGGGAACAACATGCCGTAAATCGGTTACTTCTTCACGTGTCAGGCCTGTTGCGGTACCCAGCCGAATCCATGCCTCGATACCACCCGCATCTTCAGCACCGGGAATATCACAGCCATCATGATCTATCATTCGTTTTACCCATTCGCGACGAACCTCGCGGTCATCGCAGTTCGACATGACGGCTGCGTCTTTTACCGGAATGGCAATTTGATAATAAAATCGATTGGCAACCCAGCCTTGTATCTGCGCTTGCGTTGCGTGTCCTTCATTTAACATGACGTTAAATGGGTGGAAAATATGGTATGCCTTACCTTGTTCACGCAAACGGGCTTCAAACTCGCTTCTTGACAATAGCTCTGGTGTGTTTTGATTAGTCATGTATCAACCTCCAATGAAATTGTCATACCGTCTTCAGCCACTTCAATACCGTGCTCCGTTAATAGTGCTCGTTCTGCGCTGCTATTATTTAATATTGGATTGGTATTGTTTATATGAATCAGCACTTTTCGCGTGGTCGATGGCAGTTTGTCCAGCCATTCAATCATACCGCCACTGCCAGATTGTGCCAGGTGCCCCATTGATGCTGCGGTTTTCTGCGATGCGCCGGCTTTGATCATTTCATCATCAGTCCACATTGTGCCGTCAACCAGTACAACATCCGATTGCATCATGGCGTCCCATACGGCTGGCTCTATTTCGCCAAGACCGGGTGCATAAAAGAGCTTTTTATCCGTTACGCGATCGTGCATTAACACACCAACCGTATCGCCGGGTACTGGATTGTCTCTACGCGGAGAGTAGGGTGGTGCGTTACTGGTTAGTGGAATTGCAGTTATATCGACAGAAACTGCGCCAGGTAAGTTGATAACGTCTCCGTCTAAATTAACCTCGGTCCAATTGACACCACAGTAGTGATCGAGAACAGAAAGCAGTGGATTGCCAGAGGATAGATCTTCCTTTACGGGTGCGGTGGTAAAGAGGTTTAATGGTTTGTTGTGCTCCCGCAGCATCAAAAGACCGGTTGTATGATCGATTTGGGCATCGAGCAAGAATATGGATTGTATGCCTGAGTCGCGCAAATGCCGAGCTGGTTGGCTTGCGGGAAACGCTTTTAGCTGTTGTAGAATGTCTGGAGATGTATTGAACAACGCCCAGTCAATACCGTCATCGCTTATCGCAATTGAGGACTGTGTTCTGGCTGTTGCTTGAATCTGTCCCGACCTGACGCCATTGCACATTTGACAGTTGCAATTCCATTGTGGAAAACCGCCACCTGCTGCCGAACCAAGAACATGTAATTTCAAAAGATAAGGAACTGGTTGTTATATTTTGTAATGCTCAATGTGTATTGCTCAATGTGTAATCGGTATTTTTGATTAGTGCTTTATCAAGCATTCGGTCGTAGCGAGCATTACATGACTGAAAAATGACAGGCACTGGCCTACGAACACCAGAGCCTGTCATTAAAAACGCTTATCGGTTTGCGAAGTACATGGTGATTTCAAAACCAAAACGCATATCTGTTGCTTTAGGTGTTTCCCACTTCATAGCTGACTCCAAAGATTTTGGGTAATTGAGTTCGTGCTCGTCATTACAAGCACGACCTAATACTAAAGTGTTCAAGGTTTTAGTCAATGCGATAAGGGTCGTTAGGCTTTGTACTTAAGAGCCATAAAAGACAATTTGCCTGGTGAGCGCGACATATTGACCATGACTTAATTTGGCTTTCAGTAACCTGTGCCATGTAGTATCTAGTCAGCGGTGAATTGCTGCCATCATTAACCAGACGGAAATAATAAACTGAGTTGGCAATAAGCATTGGTTTTTGGACGAGCAAAGTCAGTCAAAGTCAATTGAGTCTAGATGTTCGGTAAAAACCGAATTTCGCTCTCGTCAGCGCCAGTTGCACCTGTTTAGCTGATTTTCAGGACAGTGTTCCGGCAGAACCTGCAGTTCATACTATTTCTGCAACCGGTTGCAAAAAATGCTTGCAACCTGAGTTCTGCACTCGCATAATCTACGCATCGTAGTCAGGTTCATGAGTCGATTTGCTCAACAAAGCACTCAATCATATGACATTGGCCAGATTTTCCTTAGCCAGAATGCTGGATATGGCTACTGAAACAGGTTGCATTGGAGTTGAAATCAGAAACGACCTGACCGGTGAGCTGTTTGACGGACAAGAGGCGTTAGAAGCGGCGCAACTACTAAAAAGCAAAGGTTTGCGGATACTTGCCTTGTCAGAGGTATCTGCCTTCAACGACATGTCCGATCGTGCGTTTCAGGCGACCGAAAAACTTGCTGCAATAGCCAATGAATGTGGGGCAGAGGCAATCAGTTTAATACCGAGCAACGATGGAACCGGAGGCGATAATGCGCAACGAATGCAAGCGCTTCGACACACGCTTGTCAGATTGGAACCGGTGCTCAGAGAAAACAACGTTCAGGGCTTTATCGAACCATTGGGTTTTGCGCAGGCGTCGTTGCGTTTTAAGGCTGAGGTAGTGGAGGTTGTCGAAGAACTAGAGTATTCCAGCAGATTCAAGCTTGTTCACGATACGTTCCACCATCATCTGGCTGGTGAGAAACAAGTGTTTCCAGAACACACAGGCATGGTTCATATATCCGGCGTGAAGGAAGAAAACCTATCAATTGAAAATATGCGTGATGAACATCGCGCTCTGGTAGATGCTCAAGACGTACTAAACAACGTGGAACAGTTGAACGATCTCCACTCGAAAGGTTATTCAGGACCGGTGTCGATGGAAGCATTTTCGCCACAAGTGCATGAACTTGCCGACCCGAAGCCTGCATTATTGAAGAGTTTTAGACATATCGAATCGAGTATGGCTGCAATGCTTGGACAGGCTTGAGTCATTTATTCAAAATTTGTGGGGTCAACTTTTTTTATCAAGTTGCCCGACAAAAGAACCAAATGCCACGCTGAAAAGTGGTGTTTAACTGAGTTGTACTTACCGGTTCAGTGTGGCCGGTGTATTTTAAATAACCATTAATTGGAGGGTTTTCCATTGAAAAAGACAATTTTAGCCGCGGGTTTTTTCGGGCTGATGTCAACCACAGCCGTTGCTGAAACCGTTGGTGTTTCTATTTATCTGTTCGACGATGTCTGGACTACTGTCATGCGTACCGGTTTAACCGACCACGCTGATTCTCTCGACGGTGTTGATGTACAGGTAGAAGATGCACTTGACGATGTTGCAAGACAACTGGATCAAATCAACAATTTTATTGCATCTGGCGTAGATGCGATTATTGTTCAACCGGTTGATACCTCAGCAACACAAGCCATGTCAGATGCAGCTGCTGAGGCTGGTGTCCCTTTGGTTTATGTAAACCGTCAGCCAATCAATCTGGATACACTGCCTGACAATCAGGCATTTGTTGCTTCAAATGAAATTGAAAGTGGCACATTGTCAGCATTTGAAGCTTGTAAAATGCTGCGAGCTGCCGGCAAAGGTGGTGGTGCGAAGGGCTATATCGTAATGGGTCAGCTTTCAAATCAAGCCGCAGTACAGAGAACCAAAGACGTTGAAGACGTTATTGGCATGGACATGTGTAACTTTATCGAAATAGTCGATAAGCAAACTTCTAACTGGCAGCGTGATCAAGCGCAAGATCTGGTCACCAACTGGATTTCTTCTGGTGAAGACTTCGATGTAATTTTCGCGAACAACGACGAGAGTGCCATCGGTGCAATTCAAGCGATGAAAGCGGCCGGTATTAGCATGGATGACGTTGTTGTCGTTGGTGTTGATGCAACTCAGGATGCTTTGCTATCCATGCAAGCCGGTGACCTTGATGCCACAGTATTCCAGGATGCGGCAGGACAGGGTGCTGGTTCTCTCGATACCGCACTTCGTCTGGCACGTGGTGAAGATGTAGATCAGTCTGTGTTCATTCCATTTGTACTGGTAACACCAGACAACATGGAACAGTTCATGGACAAGAACTAAGTTATCCAGTGTAGTTAATCCCTGTGTCGTGTAGGGCTTGCCTTATGCGACACAGGGAATAGTCCTTTCTGCTTTCTTATAAAATTTCTAACCTTATATCCGCGTAAGCGGTTTGCATTGGTGATAATGATCGATGGCTGACGAGAAACTAGGCACCGGTGGGCAGGTCTACGACAAGCGAAAACTGTCGTGGCCAACTGAGCTCAATATATTCATCGCGTTGATACTGATCATCTTGCTGTTCGAAGTTCTTGGCCAGCTTTTGCCATATATGAAAGGGCAAAGCATGTTGTTCGATTTCAATGTGAAACGCGATGGCACGATTTTGAATATTGCGCGTATCAAAATTATTATTCTGCAGGTCGCCATTATTGGCATAATCGCATTAGGCGTCACGCAGGTCATCATACTCGGTGGTATCGACTTGTCCTCGGGGCCATTGGTTGCGGCAACAGCGATGATTGCCATGTCGTTTGCCCAGACAGAGTTGGTCAACGGTAATCCGAATCCTAAAGCGGTATTTGGATCGTGGGCAATGGATTTACCGACCGTGGTGCCGGTGCTTATAGGTCTGAGTTTTGGGGCGCTTATAGGATTTATCAACGGTAATTTTATTGCCCGAGCTCGTATTCCGCCATTTATCGCGACCTTAGGCATGTTCCTGATTGCTAGAGGTATCGCACAGTGGTGGACCCGCGGTAACCCGATTTCGTTTCCAACTGAAGGTTATGCATGGCTCGGCAAAGGCATGAATCCGGTCATCTGGTTCGCAATTCTTGCGATCATTCTGCATTTCATTATGCGTTACACCGTTTATGGCAAACACACATATGCCATCGGCTCGAATGAAGATGCTGCCCGTACGTCGGGCATTAATGTTACCCGGCATAAAATACTGGTGTACACCATAGCCAGTATGCTGGCTGCTTTCGCGGCCATTGTTTTGAGTGCAAAAGGACAAACGGCACAATCAGGAATGGGGCAGTTTTACGAGTTGTACGCCATTGCAATGGCTGTTATCGGCGGCGTTAGTTTGCAGGGTGGTCGGGGGTCGATTATAGGCACTGTATTGGGAGCCATGGTTATTGGTGTGATTCGAACCGGTTTTACTTACCTAAAGCTTGATGCTTTTTACCAGATGATGGCAATGGGGGCGATAATTATTGGTGCAGTGTTACTTGACCAATGGCGTCAGAGCCGAGACGCCAACAAAACTTAAGATGACTTGCAGACTGAGGCTGATATGAGCGATGTGATTCTTGAAACCCGTGACCTGACCAAGTACTACGGTGGTGTGCAGGCTCTGGAAGGTGCTGACTTTGTATTGCGTGAGGGTGAGCACGTTGCAATTATGGGAGATAACGGGGCCGGAAAGTCAACGTTTGTTCGGCAGATCACTGGAGTAGAACAGCGCACGCGCGGAGACATTATATTCAACGGTGAGCCGGTCAATTTTAAAGGGCCACTGGAAGCTCGCAAGGCGGGTATAGAAACGGTGTTTCAGACATTGGCATTGGCTGATGATCTGGATGTACCGGACAATTTGTTTTTGGGTCGTGAAATGACCTACATGAACTGGCTGGGACCTTTTCGCTTGCTTGACTATCGTGGCATGCGCAAAGCGACGATTGCAGGCCTTGAAAAAACCGCCGTTAAAATTCCAAATATAAAAAACACCATCCGCAATATGTCAGGTGGACAACGCCAGTGTGTGGCAATTGCACGTACGGCAACATTTCACTCAAAACTCACCATCATGGATGAGCCGACCGCAGCGCTGGGTGTTCAGGAAACTGCTCAAGTGGAAAATATTGTCAAGGCGCTCAAAGAACAAGGCGAACCGCTTATTTTAATCAGTCACAACATGCGTCAGGTGTTCGATCTGGTCGATAGAATTGTGGTATTTCGCCGAGGCCGGGTTGTGGCCAACCTGAACGTTAATGAAACTGATGGTCAGGATGTGGTTGCTTATATTACTGGTGCCAAAACTGGCGCTGAGTTTGAGGGTGCTGCATAGCGCGGCACATCTGAATTGTCTTTTTTTGATCTGCAAATTCCGTTCTTTATTCCTGTTTGGCGTCGCTGCGTTCTTATTGGTATTTGTCTGGCCTGGGCTGCGTTCGAATTTTTTGCAGGTGAAGCTTTCTGGTGCCTCCTCTTTGTTGGGTTGGGTGCTTTGGCTACGTGGCAGCTGTTCTTTAGCGGATGGCCAGAGGGTGAGTCACCTTCGGGTGAATGAACCCTGTGGACGCAGCGGTTACATTAAAAGATGTTGCTGAACGCGCTGGAGTTTCACGTTCTGCCGTTTCCAGAACGTTCACAGACGGTGCATCCGTTTCTGAAAAAATGCGCCGCAAAGTAGAAAAAGCGGCGCGTGATCTGGGCTATACACCGAACGCGTTGGCATCGAGTCTTACCACTGGCAGAACCCGTTTAATCGGATTGGTATCCAACAACTTTCATAATCCTATATTCCTTGAAGTGTTTGATCTGTTTACTCGGGGTTTGCAAGAGCGAGGGCTTCGACCCTTGCTGGTGAATTTATCTGATGAAACAGACCCTGCCAACTCGGTAAAAATGCTTCGCCAGTATTCTGTGGATGGTGTTGTGGTCGCATCGTCCACACTTCCGCCAGCGTTTTCTCAGGCGTTTCGAGACGCGCGTATGCCTGTGGTGCATTCATTCGGTCGTCACTCGAGTACACCGCAAGTGCATGTGGTTGGCATAGACAACGTCGAGTGCGGTCGTATAGCCGCAAGAGAGCTTCTAGCCCGAGGTTATAAGCATGTTGGTTTTCTTGGTGGGCCGAAATCTGCAACATCAACGCAAGATCGATTGGAAGGGTTTATGTCGGAAATTACCTCGCACAAACCAAAAATCAAGGTCACGCGATCATTCGCCTCAGCTTATTCCTATGAGGCAGGGCGAGTGGAGATGAACCGTCTGTTACGTACAACGCCAGCCGAAGCCTATTTCTGTGGTGATGACGTGCTATCAATCGGTGCACTCAGTGCGGTACAAAAGCATGGATTGAAAGTGCCTGACGATATTGGATTGATTGGGTTGAACGATATGGAGATGGCCGGTTGGGAAAACATCAGCCTGACTACTATTCGTCAGCCAATTCGACAGATCATTAGTTCATCAATAGAGATTATTGTCGCCATGCTCGATGACCCTGACCGTTATCCGGAAGCACGATTATTTCCCAGTCAGCTGGTTGAGAGAGATACACTACGTCCGCGACTGTAGCGTTGTCGCAGACGTGTGCTTACACGCTTGGGTGCGATTGTTACCCGCGAAATTGAGGTATTAACAGCGCGCATGTATCAACGATACATCGGCGGTCTGGCATCCACCCACGCGGCGTTTTTTGCACCTGATTCAGCGACCGCTTTTACCGCCGCCATTGAACGCACACCATCTTCTGCTCGCGGGTATAAATTCGCCGCAGCGTCCATTGCCCGGCTTTCTTTTTTTGCGTTGATCGCTTCGGCCAGATCTTTGTAGATGTTGGCAAATGCGAGTGGCATACCTTCGGCATGGCCAATGGTTACGCGTGTGGTCCGATCGGCTTCGGGTGACAGGTTATCTTCGCCTCGTTCGATGATTTGTAAGCGTTCATTTAATGGCATGAAGAACAGTTGATTCGGTTGCTCTTGCGACCAGCGTAAACCACCTTTTTCTCCGAATACCTGAATGCCAAGACCATGCTGACGACCAATAGCGACTGAGGATGTCCATAACCTGCCTACCGTGCCACCGTCCATTCTGAAATTCACCATTGCGTCGTCTTCAAGTTCGCGTGAAGCAATACATGACACGATATCAGCAGAAAGGGTAGTGACTTCTTGTCCGGTGACAAACGACGCCATGTGCATGGCATGGATACCACAGTCAGCGAACTGTGCTGACACCCCGGCTTGCGCAGGGTCATAGCGCCATCTTACGCGCGGGTTATCGGCATCGGCTGCATCAGCATGATGCCCATGTGCAAACTCGGCATTCACCAGCCTTATCTTGCCAAGGTCGCCACGAGCAATCATCGCGCGCATGTGACGCACTAATGAATAGCCGGTATAGCCGTAGTTGACAGCGCAGATGGAGCCGGTGGATTCGGCAAGCTTTACAATCTCTTCGCCTTCTTCAACTGTCATGGTCATCGGTTTTTCACACAGCACATGAAAACCCGCTTCAAGAAAGGCCTTGGTTATTTCAAAGTGTGTGGAGTTTGGTGTTGCAACTGTCACCAGGTCGATTCGATCATCACGATTTCGCTCACCGGCCAACATCTCTTGCCAATCGCCGTAGGATCTATCGGCTTGCAAACCCAGACGCTGTCCGTATTCCCGGCCTGCATCGGGGCGATGATCGAGAGCGCCCGCGCTAAACTCAAATAATCCATCGAGTCCTGAACCTAGCCGATGCGCCGGGCCGATTTGGCTGCCTTCGCCGCCGCCAACCATACCCCATTTTAATTTAGTCATGCTGTTGTAATCCGATGTTACTTAACTGAAACCGATCGACTGCAAATACTCACGATTGATTCTGGCATCCCCAACAGGGTCCGGGTCAAGAGTGGGGTCGCAATCTTGCTCAATGGTGCACCAGCCGGAGTATTCTGCATCAACCAGTAATTGCCGCACCGCCGGCAAGTCAACTTCACCATCACCCAGATTACAAAAAATACCTTGTCCGCACGCGTCATAAAAACCGGTTCGGTTGGCGATGACATCTGCTTTAACTTTTGCATCGGTGTTTTTAAAATGCACGTAGGTAATTCTGTCCATGTGACGTTTCATGAACGCTACAGGGTCGAACCCGGCGTAGGTGCAATGCCCTGTGTCAATGCAGATCTTCAACAGGTCCGAATCAACTTCGGCTAAGAGCTTTTCCACTTCAGGCTCAAAATCCATAAAGCCGCCGGCGTGCGGGTGAATTTCAGGAATCAGGCCGTATTCTTCAGCACCCATTCTGGCCACGTGTACAATGCGGTCGCGATACGCTTGCCACTCGGCATCGTCCATTTGTTCCGCTTCGCTTGCGCGTCCGGCAGTGGGTGCTCGTCTTGGTGAGATGGAATCGATCAACACAAAATGTTTAGCGCCATGCGCAACCAATGCTTCGCAAGTACGTTTTGCACCGTCCAGCACGTCTTCCCACTGTGCTGGATCGTGAAACGCGCGAAACACCACACCACCAATCAGTTCAAGAGAGTACTTCGCCAGCGCTTCTTTAAGCTGTACAGGATCTTCGGGCATGTAGCCGATTGGACCGAGCTCTATACCCGTGTAGCCGGCTTCACTGCATTCTTTGAGCACGGTTTCCCAGTGCGGGTTTCGTGCGTCATCGGCAAACTCCACGCCCCAGGAACAAGGCGCGTTACCTATTCTGATACTCATAATGAAAAGCCTTCAATTTGGTGAAGTTAATAACGTGGAAACCGCACCAGTCGTGGCCTGCAGGCAGGGTCGATCAGGTGATTTTTTGGTTTGCAACCGGTTGCATTTATTGTATCCTCGGTACTGTTGAATCGTCAACACGCTTTTGGCGTTTGCGGTTATCTTCTCCTTCCCGGTGATTTCATATGAGTTCACAGACATCGACCATGACCATGACAACAGCGCAAGCCATCGTTCGCTGGATGGCCAATCAGTTTATTGAAATTGACGGGCAGCAACTGCGGGTTTTTGGCGGCGGTTTTGGTATTTTCGGTCACGGCAATGTGACCTGTCTTGGTGAAGCTTTGTATGAGCACAGAGACGAGCTGCCTTTGTATCGTGGGCAGAATGAACAAAGTATGGGGTTCGCGGCCGCAGGATATGCAAAGTACCACCTGCGACAACGCATGATGTTCTGTACAGCGTCGGCGGGTCCGGGCACATCGAACTTGTTAACCTCGGCTGCACTTGCACATGCAAACCGATTACCGATGTTAATGCTGTGTGGTGATACTTTCCTGACCCGATTACCCGATCCAGTATTGCAGCAGCTGGAAAATTTTGGCGACCCTACATTTGGTGTGAACGATGCGTTTAAACCAGTCACTCGTTTTTGGGATCGTATAAGTCATCCAGCACAAATACTTCAATCGTTGCCTCACGCATTGGCGACGCTGTTAGATCCGGCGGATTGCGGTCCAGCATTCATCGCTTTACCGCAAGATGTACAAGGCTGGGTTTACGATTATCCCTCGGTGTTTTTTGAAAAGAGAGTTCATCGCATCCGGCGAACAGGGCCAGATGCGAATGAAATCGCGGACGCTGTAAAGCTGCTTCAATCGGCCAAGCGCCCAATGATCATTGCGGGAGGAGGTGTTCAGTATTCACAAGCTGTAAGCGAGTTGACTGATTTTGCTGAAGGCTTGCAGATACCCGTTGTTGAAACCATCGCCGGTCGCGCAAATATGTTGTCCACACATCCATTGAATATCGGTCCAGTAGGTGTCACTGGTTCAGATTCTGCGAACGCGATTGCTGAACAGGCTGATGTGGTGGTTGCGATAGGAACCAGGTTGCAGGATTTCACAACAGGTTCATGGACAGCGTTTGCCCAAGATGCCCAATTTATAGCTTTGAATGTTGGTCGTTACGACGCTAGTAAACACCGTTCACTGCCAGTGGTTGCTGATGCAAGGCTTTCTATCACCGCCCTGCACAAGGCCGTTGGTGATTACAAAACACCTGCCACCTGGACCGAGCTTGCCCAGGCGGAGCGCAAAAAGTGGGATACCTATGTGGCGCAGAATGTGGCCTACGGCAATCGGCCCAATTCTTACGCACAGGCCATAGGTGTGGTGAACGATCGATGCGATAAAAACGACAGAGTCGTCGCAGCGGCCGGGGGGTTGCCCGCAGAAGTTACAGCGAATTGGCGTACGCTGAGCATTGGCTCGGTTGATGTCGAGTTTGGTTATTCGTGTATGGGCTACGAAATATCGGGCGGGTGGGGTGCGCGAATTGCCCAAGCCGAACAACATGCCGATCAGGACACCATCATCTTTATTGGTGATGGTTCTTACATGATGTTGAACTCTGACATTTATTCATCGGTTCTAACCGAGAAAAAACTAATTGTAGTGGTATTGGACAATGGTGGTTTTGCAGTAATAAACAAGTTGCAGAACAACACGGGTAACGAGAGTTTCAATAACTTGATAAAGGACACCCCCACAGCCACCGTGACGCCATTCGCCGTCGATTTTGAAGCACACGCCAAAGCCATGGGTGCAGATGCTGTAACGGTTGCAAACCCGGATGAACTTGGAGAAGCGTTTACCGCAGCCAAAGCATCGGACAAAACGACGATTATCGTTATGCAAGTCGACCCGTACGAAGGCTGGACCACAGAGGGTCATACCTGGTGGGAAGTGGGTACACCCCATGTTTCATCAAGTAAGAAAGTCTCGGATGCACACAAGGAATGGGAATCGAGCCGTTCGAAGCAACGAAAGGGTGTTTAACGAGTGAGTCATTGCATAATGCAGTTGCTGCGTAACAACAGTAGATCGTCCACATGAACAAACAGTTGCAAGCGCAGCTTGCTCAGAACAACTTTGTTGTTATTGGTCGTGCCGGTATGGATTTTTACCCCGACCCACCTGGCACCAAAACAGAAGAGGCGGTGAGTTTTTTCGCAAGTTTAGGTGGTTCATCTGCGAACATTTGTGTGGCTATTTGCAAGCTTGGTGGTAAAGCTGCATTGGTAACACGCGTGTCTGACGATGCTGTCGGAAGATACTGCCTGAATCAGCTGGACTATTATGGTGTGGACCGGACGCATGTTCACAGCGAAGGTGGTGAGTCACGCAATTCATTAGCGGTAGTCGAATCCCGGATGGAAGATCACCAGTCGGTGATATACAGGAACGGTGCAGCCGATTTTCAAATGGATGTGGCCGACGTTTCCGGGATAGATTACGCTGGTTACTCCGCGTTGATAACCACAGGTACAGTGCTTGCTGCCGAACCATCCAGAACTGCTGCGTTTCATGCGTTTGAACTGGCGAAAAGTGCAGGCATTCCACTGATATTCGACATTGATTATCGCCCTTACAGTTGGGTATCGAACGAAGAAGCTGCAAAAACTTATTCTCGTGCAGGAAAGATGTGCGACATTATTATTGGTAACGATGTTGAGTTCGGGTTTATGGCCGGTGATTATGAAAAGGGTCTTGACAAGGCTCGCGAGCTTGCCAGTTCGACCGCCAGCATTGTTATTTACAAGATGGGTGAGCTCGGTGCTATTACACTGACACCCGACGAAGAAATTCGAACCGGTATTTACCCTGTTACCGCATTAAAACCAACCGGTGCAGGCGATAGTTTTATGGGCGGTTTCATTGCGAGTCTGGCGAATGGGTCTACTTTGCATGATGCGGTGATGCGAGGCTCAGCATGTGCCTCAATCGTTGTAGCCAATGTTGGCTGCGCACCGGCAATGCCCACCCAAACAGAGCTGGACGCCTTTTTATCAGCGCATGCCGGCCCAACCAATCCAGAATAACTGTTTAAAGGAACTTACCTGTGCATATTGCTCCGTACGACAATCAGAACAAACCTATCGTAGATGTCGATAGCAAGGCTGTGCCGCTAAATTACTTCAATATCGTCAAGTTGGAAAAATCGCAGGCGTTTGAATATCAGGTGCCAGGTTACGAAACCTGCATTGTGCCTGCAACGGGAACAGTAGATGTTGAAGTCGAGGGCGTATCGTTTACCTCATTGGGCAATCGTGGGGAAGATGTCTGGGATGGTGAGCCTGAAGGCGTTTACGCGCCCGTTGGTGCTAAAGTCACCATGGTATGCCAGTCTGACAACACCGAGGTGTTTGTTGCTGGTGCAAAATTTGACAAAGTGCTCGAACCGTTTGATGTGCGTGCGGATGGACTGGACCTGGTGCAGTACGGCTCTGATGACACCAAGACACATCGCAAAATCAAGCATATTCTTGGTCAAAAGCATCATGACAAAGTCGGGCGTTTGTTAGTCAGCGAATTGTTTACGGTTGGACAAGGCGGATGGTCTGGTTTTCCATCTCACAAACACGATACAGATCGACTGCCAGATGAAACCCGACACGACGAAACTTATAATTTCCGGTTTAAGCCTAACCACGGTTCAGGCGTGCAAATGTTGCAACGAGTAGACAACGAATCAGGTGATGCTTACCACATTGTTGATGGTTCGACTATTTGTCTTGATAAGGGCTATCACCCGTGCGCTGTTTTACCGGGCTACGAAATGTATTACTTCACCATTCTTGGTGGATTAACACAGCGATCACTCGTGCAGTACTTTCAACCCACTCATGCCTATCAGATCGAAACCATTCCAGGCATTAAAGATATGATCGCGAAATTTAAATGACCGTAGCATCTTTATCAGATGTGCTGCGGCCAGCGTTAAAAGAAGGGTATGCGGTTGCCGGTCTCGTTTGTCTTGGCTGGGAAGATATGCAAGCCTATGTTGCTGCCGCTGAGGCTGAGGGGTGCGCTGTCATACTGCAGGCCGGTCCGGGATGCAGAGCCTATACTCCTTTGCCGGTGCTGGGCTCGATGTTCCGGCATCTTGCAGAGCAAGCGTCAGTGCCTGTTGTCGCACATCTCGATCATGGTTACTCGTTTGATGAATGTAAACAGGCAATCGAATCGGGCTTTACCTCGGTAATGTACGATGGCTCTCGGCATCCATTGCAGCAAAATATTGATGAAACCGCTGCCATTGTGGAACTGGCTCATGCCGCCAATGTGTCATGTGAAGGCGAGATAGGCTTTGTTGGTTACGATGGCGGTGAGGAGTCGAAAGGCACTGACCCGGATGAGGCCGCCCGGTTCGCGCAAGATACTTCCGTTGATGCAATGGCGATATCGGTTGGCAACGTTCATTTGCAGCAGCAGGATGGCCAGGGGCTTGATGTTAAGCGAATTGGTGAGATAGACGCAAAAACCAATGTTCCGTTGGTAATTCATGGTGGTTCTGGCGTTCCGGCAGAGCAGCGTAAAGCCTTGGCCAATGAAACCAGTATTTGCAAGTTTAATATTGGCACCGAGCTTCGCATGGCATTTGGTCAGGCGTTGCGTGATGCCGTTGGTAGTGACTCTGAACGCTTTGACAGAGTTGAAATACTGAAAGAGACGATTGCCCCACTGGCAGTTTCAACGACTGCAGTTCTACGTTCCATGGGACGTACAAAGTCTTAGCCTTAGAGTATTATCCGATAAGCTTGGTAGGATAGAGCAGACAGATAATGCCGCAGCTACCATGATCAGCAAACAAGCTCAACAAATAAAATCTTCATTGGTTCGTGATTCGTTGAATGACCAACCAATTGAGGAAAAGCGGCGCACCTGGGAAAATCATGCAAAGCAGTTACCGATTGCTACTGATGTTCAAGTCAGCATGCAACTAATTGACGGTGTGCGTTGCATGTGCCATACACCAGACAAGCAGCACCGATCAGATAGCGTGATTTTATATTTGCACGGTGGTGGTTTGGTCGAAGGTTCTGTGAACACGTCGCGTGAATGGTGCTCTCGCTTAGCCAAAGCGGCAAGGCAAACCGTGGTTTCAGTGGATTACAGACTAGCGCCGGAACATCCTTACCCGGCCGCTATTAATGATGCCATGCGGGTCTATCGGAAGCTTCATCTCGGACCCTCCAGAGTTTTTGTAACGAGTATTGGAGCTGATTCAACAGGGTGTATTCTTGCCTTGCAGCTACTGATCAAACTACGAGATACGCCAAGCGAGTTACCGGCAAGCTGTTTTTTGTTGTCTCCTTCAATAGATCTTGCATTCCAAGGGATGAGCATAGATTCTAACGCCGCTGGGGATGCGGTGGTATCCAAAGATGTACTGAAGTACTATGCCAGTTTGTACGCAGGTAATCACGATCTTGCTTCAAAGGAAATTTCACCACTTTACGCGAAGCTAAACGGTCTGCCAAACATCCTTGTTTTTGTCGATAATTCCGAGATTCTTCTCGATGATACTCTTCGGCTTGAAGCTGCAGTGAAGTCGGCTGGTGGGGAGATTCAGGTGTTGATTGGTTATGGCTTGTGGCATGTTTGGCCAACCTGGGCAGATTTTCCTGAAGCAAGAATAGCCACGAAACACATTGTTAAACACATAGAAAAAGCAATTGATCAGTGATACCGGTTCTGATGGGGAGACTTCATTGCTTTTCGTTATACTCAAAATATAATCTGCGCTCAGCCAGTTGGAGCAAAGTATAACTAACCTTTAAAGCGGTTTACCCGTTAATGTATTTTTCCTCTATTAAGAACATCAAAGTATTTTTTGTATTCAATTTTTTTGCCTGCTTTCGTCCGCACTGGCCTATTGCTGTAATTTACTATCAATCGATAACCGATTCTTACGCAAGTGCGATGATGGTTTTCTCTATTATCTTCCTGTCCCAGGCAGTATTGGAAGTGCCAACAGGATTAGCATCGGATTTGTTGGGTAGAAGAAAAACAATGATCATAGGATCCCTGTTTAGTCTTATTGCTCTCGTTCTATATGCAGCCGGATTAAATATATGGTTTTTGTTTGTAGGTGCGATTTGTGAAGGTCTAGGTCGATCATTGTTTAGTGGTACCGATAAAGCACTGTTATACGAAACCTTGCAGGAGCAGAAACAGACAAAACGATTTGAAACCCTATTTGGCAAGGTTAGCTCTGTGGAGCAAATTTCATTAGGTGTTTCAGCAGTTGCTGGCGGCTTATTAGCTTTTATTTCGTTGCAGTTTGTCATGTGGGTAGCTGTGATACCTGCAGTGTTGAGTTTTATTTGTGCGTTTTATTTTGTTGATATAAATCGAAAATCCCAACATCATCAATCTGTCTATAAGGTGCTCAATAATGCTTTCAATGGTCTGGTAGTAAACAGACGTTTACGCCTGGTAAGTATGGCCGAAGTGCTGGATTTTGGTTTTGGGGAGGCCACCTTTTACTTTCAAGCGGTTTTTTTCAACTTGCTAATACCTCAATGGCTAATTGGCATTGTACGAGGATTAAATCATCTATGCGGAGCAATAGGTTTTTGGACTGCGGGTCGAATGATCCAGCACTTCGGCTATAAAACGCTGTTACTTGGTGGCAGGACTATAGCCAGTTTGATTAGCTTGATCATGTTGCTCATTCCCACTGCATTGTCTCCCTTTGTGATGGCCGCCATTAATATAGAGTATGGTCACTCATCTACGGCTAAAAGTGGGTTGATGCAACGTGAATTTTCAGATCAGCAGCGCGCCACGATGGGTTCTATGGTATCGCTGACAGGTAGTCTGTTTTTTTCCGTTATTTCAGTTTTACTAGGCTATATTGCAGATATTGCGACACCAGTACATGCGATGATTTTTGGTTTGTCGAGTAACATCATCGTCATTTGGATCTATTCGAAACTATTTACCAACTCATCTAAAGCATAATTGGATTTAGTTACGGAACATGTTGGAGGTTTTATGCAACTGCGCTCAGCGAAAAAGACCGATTTTGAAGCAGTTCTTGCGCTAATGATGCATCTGAATCCTGATGATCCGCGGGTACCCGAGTCGAAGAGCTTTCCTGTTTTTGCAAATATACTGGAGTCTGATCACCTCATTATTACGGTAGCGGAGAAAAACGATGCCATAATCGGGTCGTATTACTTAAACGTCACCCCCAATCTAACAAGGAACGTATCACCATACGCGGTAATCGAAAACGTGGTTACACACCCAGATTTCCGTAGGCATGGGGTTGGAAAAGCGCTTATGGCACATGCACTTGAAACAGCGAAAAATCTTGGTTGTTACAAAGTCATGCTGCTGACAGGGCGAGATCGAGGCGTTCAGACATTTTACGAGTCATGTGGAATGACTACAGGCTCGAAGACGGCGTTTATTGTGCGTCACGATGGTTAGTAGGACAATGTCACATCTACATGAATACCAAATGGGTTAGTGTAAAACTAAGTTCTATGGTTAGTAGGTTTGTTCGCCTTTTCAGCAATATCAGTATTCAGCGTTTCGTATTCCAATTCTTTGTCGGATCGGTCTTTTATCATTGCATTGTCAAAATCAGCCGAGCCATCGAGTGTAAGATCAACAAAAACTGGAAAATGATCTGAACCAATATCTCCTAGTCGTTCTATTTTTTTAATCCTCCAGTGATGCGATAGAAATACGTGATCGAGAGGCCATCGGATAAAGGGGAAGTTCACGTGAAAGGTGTTAAACATACCGCGACCGACACGAGGATCCAGCAGTCCACTCACTTTACGGAACAAACGCGTGGTTTTAGACCATGCAACATCATTAAGATCGCCTGTGACAATGATTGGATTCTCGATGTTCTCCAAGTGTTTTGCCAGAATGAGTAATTCTACATCGCGCTCGGTTGATTGAACGTTTTCGTTTGGTGCGGGAGGTGTTGGGTGTACTACATGAAGCCGTACTTTACTATCGTTCAGGAGAAACTCAACATTCATAGAAGGAATATTGTATTCAACAAGGAATTCAACCGCTGCATTTTCTAACGGAATTTTTGAATACAGGTGCATTCCATATTTGTTCTCCAGCGCACAAGCTAATCTATGAGGATATTGGTCGAGCGAGTCTAAATTCTTCTGCCACCAGTTATTGGTTTCAAGCGTTGCGACGATGTCAGGATTTTTTTCACGAATAAGACGTAGCAACGCAGTCGTGTTGCGGTTGTCCATTAGCACATTGCTGGTCAATAGTGAGAGAGATGGAGCCGTATTTTCAATTCCGCTGTTTGGAATTTCGACTCTATATCGCTGTAAATAAGGCCATACCCACCACAATTGATATAACAAACAAACGACAACACCTGTCCACCAAAAAAATGAAGGGCTTGCCTGAAAATAACTCGATACTACTGCCATGCATAGCCAAAGTATCGCAATAATTACCATTTGCAGGCGCGGAAAATCCCAGGCTCGAATCCACCAGACTTTGTGTGTCAAGATTGGTAATGCGGTGCATACGAAAAAAAGCAGGGCAATAATTTGTAAGAGTAGGGTCATTGCTTTGCAGATCTAAATGGCCAGCTTGGCCACGTGACAATAACTAAGCTTATGAAATTCATAGCAAAATAATAAAAATAACGAGCGTGGATAGCGCGAGAAGTATCTCACAACTTATAGTTAGAATAAAAATATACGTCAATTTGCCTTCAGTTTGGCTTTTTAAAGTTCGAAATTGGCATCGTTTTTTGTGTCTTGGTCAAAGGCAGGTTCTGCGATAACAGTAGGCCTTCAAGTACGGATTCGGCCAACTCGCCGTTTCTATCTTACGCTTGCAGATTACATTGGTACGATGAGTTGTGCCTTCACGATGCACAGAGCATAAATTATATTCGGATAATACGGATATTTCGTGTGTCTGAGTCTTTATTTCATATTTTAAGTAATTCGATTCAGAATGCAGAAAATAAACAAAAAACTCAGTTATTATTCAAAGGGTTTGTTATCTTTCTTTAAAAAGGTCGTTTGTATGATCTAGCTATTCAGAGTTCAAATCTATTGTTTGTTAAACATTAAATTAATTCATTATGAATATTATTCACCTGGTTCGCTTTGGCATTACTTTATCGATCGTCCTCTTTACTAGCTCGGTTTTTGCTCAGAGTCAGCTTGATGCGCAGTCAGGTGATCGCGCGACACAAATGAATGTTATTCAGTCAGTGCTGGACGCAAAATTCGCTGAACGTAAAATACTACGAGAGCAGATTCTTGTAGCTGGAAAAGATGAAGTTGAGGAACTGGAAGCAGAACTTAAAGAAATCAATGGCGAAATAGCTGATGCACGCGATTCCTTTGAGCAATTGGCCGTGGGGTCTGTCGATTTAGGGATTTTTAACAACGATAGTGGAGAGTTTGACTGGCGAACCGAGATGACCGAGGTGTTAATGCCGATCATTCGAAACCTGCAGGCACTGACCGAGAAGCCGCGTAAAATAGAGGCTTTACGTTCCAGTATACGATCAAACAATGAGAAATTGACGGCTGCGAATGAAGCTATTGCAGCAATTGACGAGAGTTTAGCAGCCGCGAATAACGTAGCTACCAAACAGACACTCAACGATCTGCAAACTACCTGGAAAGACAGAGCGCAGGAATTTTCGAGAAATATCGATATAGCGAATGTAAGATTAAATAACCTGCAAACCAGCAACGGCAGTTTTTTCCAATCTCTTAAGACTGGCTTAGTCGAATTTACAAAAGGCAGAGGTCTCACTTTAGCTCTCGCCATCGCGGTTGCGCTTGCTGTTTGGTACATAGCTAAGTACCTAACGAAATTGCTCACAACCAGGTCGAAAGGCGAGGAGGTTAAAACATTTCGAACTCGTCAGCGGTTAGTGCAGTACACATTTAGTGTTCTCACAGCTCTCCTGATGACGATCGCAGTCATTGTGGTTTTTTATATTCGTGGCGACGTACTTTTATTGGGTGTTTCTTTTTTAGTCGCTGGTGCCACGTTGCTCGGTCTCCGACATGCCATACCAAGATTTATCTCAGAAGCAAGATTACTGCTTAACCTAGGGTCGATAAGAGAAGATGAGCGTGTAGTCTACAATGGGTTGCCGTATCGTGTTGCGGCACTAAATATGTATTCAATTCTCAAAAACCCTGAGTTAACCGGTGTTGTCAGATTGCCGCTAGAAAACATGATGGGTATGGTTTCTCGGCCTGCAGGAAAAGAGGTTTGGTTTCCAGCTTCAAAAGGCGATTACATTATGTTGTCCGATGGAAAACTGTTGGAAGTTATCGAATTAACAACTGAACTAATACAGTTGCAAAATTTAGCAGGCACTAAAACATCGATACCAGCGTCGGATTTTTACAACATGACTTTTGATAACCTTACCAGAGGCGATAAATTTTCCATCGTGGGTACTTTTGGGGTGGGCTACTCTCACCAGAGTATTAGCAATAACAATATTCCAGCCCAGCTAAGAGATGCGGTAGCCGATGCTTTAACTAAAACAGATATCTCAGAGCATGTAATTTCTGTCGCCGTAGAATTAAAGGAGGCCGGTGCTTCTTCGCTTGACTATTGGGTGTGCGTAACCATGTCAAGCGACGCTGTGCGCTCGTATTTTAAGATTAGTAGAATTATTCAACAAACATGCGTTGATACTTGTACGAAAGAGCAATGGGATATTCCATTTCCACAATTGACTATTCATAACCAGTGAAAAAATATTGTAAGATTTCTTGTGTGCGGATTTTTTAAAAGGAAGATTATCTGGTGTTATGCGGCTCGTTTGTGTGCGTTCTGGCTGGGTAAGTGAAGTGTAAAATGTGTGCCCACACCGATTGTAGATTCACAATACAACCGTCCGCCGTGTTCCTCAATCAAGTGTTTAATTGTCGTCAGACCAGTTCCAGTTCCCACATTTCCAAACTGATCTGTTTGCGGTGAGAAGCGGCGGTTTGTAGATAATGCTAAGAGATCGTTTTTTTTCATTCCCATACCGTTGTCTGATACGGTGAATACATAATTACCAGCTTGCTTCCTAAAAGCAATTTCAACTTCTACTATTGGTTTATCATTATATTTAATCGAATTAGTTACCAGGTTAAGAAGAATCTGCACAAGCAGATTTTTTTCGATTGAAACGAACGCGTCACATTCTGGTAGGGTTAATCGCACATTTGGACGCAACACCGCTAGTGTTTTAACCTCGTTTAGAGTAGTCAACAAAGAATAGTTATGCGATTTTGCTGGTTTGGTTGGTGATTGCTGTTTGCTTTGCAATAACTCATCAACGTATTGTCCCAGTGTCTCTGATGATGCGCTTATTTTTTGAGCCAGTTTGATTGTTTCTGTATCCTGTATGTCGTGTAGCTCTTCCGTAAGCAGATGTGCCATCACCGCAAGTGAAGCCACCGGCGTTTTTATATCGTGTGCGAGAATCCTTGAGAAATCGGAGAGTTCATCATGCTTGGTGCACAGTTGACGGTAGGTGGTGTTTAGCAGGGTATGGTTTTCGTGAAGCGTTATAGAAAGCCATCTGAGCTCGTACAGTTTTTCTACGTGCTTTGCCAGTGTTAACAAAGCTGTTCTCGTTTTATCATCCAAAAGGCGAGGTTTATTGTCGAATAAGCACAAGGTTCCCAAATTGAAGCCGTCTGCACTCTTCACTGGTACACCAGCGTAAAATATTGCGTCGTGCTCAGTGACCAACGGGTTATCGTGAAACCGATCATCTTCTCGGGCGTCCGCTACAACCATGATAGGTTCGTCTTCAATTATCGCGTGTCCACAGAATGAGATATCGCGTGGACTTTCGTTGAAAGGAATGCCGTGATGTGACTTCAGAAAATTTCGCTCACTATCGAGAAGGGTAATAAGGCAGATAGGCGCACCGCTAATCAAAGACATCAGCTCGGTGACGCGATCGAAGTCTTCCTCGGGCGGTGTGTCCAATAGCCTTGTTCTTATAACCGCTTCTAACCGTGCTTTTTCGTTTTCAGGTACTGGCGGTGTTTTCATCGGCTTTTACCAGGTCATGTTGCATTTGTTCTTCCTGAATGGAGTTTTGCAACGAGTGGACCAATGACTGCGTATCCTGTGTTTTTGAGAGATCAGACGTAGACCGTTGTGACGAACTCAGCAAAAAAGCGACATGCCTTTTGCCGCGGGCCAGGTTCCTCGGTTTTCAATGCGCGGAAGTAAGCGCAGGATAGACTGCACGAATAATCGTAAATTGTTGATCGGCCTGACGTCGCAATAACTCGACTTCATTGCGATTACCCGCGCTATCACGGGAATCCAGAACATCGGCGAGTGCTAATTTCATCTGTGGTATTGGCGCTCGATCAACAATTGCTCTGTACCGATCTTCCGCTAATGCAGTTCTTCCTGATAATGCATCCACTTCAGCAAGATGCTCCTCAATCAGCCAGTATCCAGGGAAAGTCTGATCGGCCTTGCTGAAATGTTCGTATGCCTCGTCTAACAGATCTTGTTCAAGTGCGAGTATGCCGTGTTGTAGTTCCAGCCACGCGCTAAGGTAAGCCGATTGGCTTGAAACTCGTTTTTCTCCAATACTGAGCCAGTGCCCGGCCAGAGGGTAGTTCCCGTTTAGCGCCAGAGCTTGAGATAGCCTTGCTGCAGTTTTAAATGAAGGATTCTGTTTTTCAGTTAGTTCAAATTTCTCCAACGCTGCCTCTGTTTCGCCCAACTGTATCAGGGCGTCTCCAACTAATCCTTCTACGGCCAATGCGGTCTCGCGTTGGACGAGTAGCATATTCTTGACTTGATTCAAGTCGTTTAACGCAGAGTCTGTTCGATGTAGCGCAAGATGAATGTATGCACGTGTTAAATACGGACCAGCATGGGTTCCACTGATGTCAAACGCCTGCTGAATAGCATTATCTGCTTTTTGATAGTCTGTGAATTCACCGCTTAAGCGTGCACGGTCCAAATACGCGAGTGCAAGCTGTTCAAAGTGTGGCCAAGAGTGGGCATTGTTGCTAATGAATGTGCTAAGTGACTGAACTCGTGAGTTGACGCTAGCCAATTCATTCATGTATGTGTGGCTGGGCTGGCCGGGAACATGACTTCTATCGTGATGAACGCGTCCAGCAAAATAGCTTGCTGAACCCATTATCGCCACAACAAACAACAGTTTCCATACTGTTGTTTGTTTTTCAAACTGCATTGCCATCGTTATTGGTGGGGCGTAGCCAAGAACGGAAACGCATCACCGAATGCTTTGTCATTCGCTGGTGGGTTCAGTACACCAACCAAGGCGTCTGGTGCATGCGGCGCTGGATCTCCCGTTAGCTCTAACAATGCCACAGCCAAAGTTACGTCGATAACAGGGTCGCTAAGCATTCTTCCATTCGGAAAGCCGCTTGAGGCAGCCGTATCGATTTTAAGCGTGTCTGGCAATATCAAGGGCACCGCAAACTGCGCACAGGTCCCGGTGCCATCCCCAACCACAGTGCAAGGGGTTAGACCAAGTTGAGTCAGTTGCCCATCCAGTGCTCCGTGAAGGGTTTGAAGACTGCCAAGGATTTCGGGTACAAACTCACCGGCACTGTCATTTGTGGGGTTCGCATTGTTGTAGGCATCTTTACTGCTGATCAATGCAGTTGCTATAGCAGGCATCCCCATTCGATCTATGCGCGTGTATGACGCGATGTCAGCAGATGCGAAATCAAAACTGGCTGTGGTCGTAGTATCATCGTCGCTACTGCTGCAAGCTGTAAGCAAAAGTGTTGATATCACGGCCGTACCCAGACTTTTTTTGAGTAAATTATTCATGTTTTTCCTCACTGTGAAGCCGTTGTGGCCCATGTTTGTAGTGAACTGCCAGAAGCAACAACTGAGTCAAGCGGCACCTGAATAACTATTGCTGTTATGTTCAGCCCGGCAACGTCGTCTCTTGCGGGGTCGAACGAAATGGTCCCTGTAGATACGGTTGAAACGAATCCTGTCTGATCGAAGAAGAACGGATCATCGGCTAATCCAGCCCAAGCGGATATATCATTATTGGCTAGAACGGTCTCCACAGCGCCTTGTATCAATGCATTGTCAGACGAATCTGATACGCGAAACCCCCAAGCACCTTGATCGTCTTGAGCGAACCGAACGTAGAGATCCATATCAGACTCTCCATCAGCCGTTTCCGACGTATCAAAGTGAAATCCATAAAGTAGATTGGAATCGTAACTTGCAGGCATTCCGGGTGCGTTAAACGTGCCGAAGGTGAGTATCAAATTAAGCTGAGAATCGCTGTGCCAGGCGTAGTAATCACCAATATCTGCTGATAACTGAGCGCTGGCACGAGGTGCCTCCTGATGATCGGCCGCATGGGCTAAAAACGGAGTGAGTAGTAGCAGTAAAGACAAACGCCTTAAGCCTTGTTGTAGAGGCTTGGCATATCGGTTTTTCATAGTTTTAAGTTCCTACAGATATTAAATGTGATTGTTGGTTTGGGCTTGTGTTTAACAAATTGAATGAAACGCTAGAATGTTGTGGCATCAACTGCGGCAGACCGAGCTGAACGTTGATTGTCATTGTCCACTGCCACAATTTCGTAACGGTAAGTGGTACCGCCGTTCAGTGTGTCGTCGAAAAAACTATTGCCCTCGACGCTGGCAACAAGCACATCGTCACGATACACTTCGTACATCAACACTTGGCCATCATCCGAGGATCGGTCCCAGAAAATTTCAACCGCAGATCGTGAATACACCCTGACTGAAGCGTTCTCTGGAATACTTGGTGAACTTTCATCGCCATGGTCATGCTCATGACCATCTTCCATCAGAGTATTGCTTAAATTTCCCCGAATAGCACCAGCTGGATACTCTGGGTTATGAATGTTGATATAAAAGTTAGCGGGGTTATTTAGAATGCGTTGAACAATTCCTGTTTCCCCGGTTGGAAATTTTCCAGTTTCACCTTCAGTGAGGCAATCAGCGGCGTTACCATCTTCCGGGCCCGCCAATACGGCAACGACTGGTCCGTTCGTATCACGCTGGCCTTCGTGAATATGGGCTGCCATGCCTTCTCCAACAGGGACCAACTGAATTTTATTCACGGTCATTGAATAGCAGAGTGTGGTGTCATCGCCATCGATTCCGAAGACATAACCAATGCCTTTTCCATTGGGGTCGCCAGCCAAGCGTTGTGCTGGGTCATCGCCAACTTCCTCACGACCATCCATCTCAGCAATCAATAACGCATTGGTGTGTCCAGCGTAGGCCTCTGTGGCGAGTGTGATACCAGCCGCGAGCGTAATAGCGGAAGTAACTGTTGTTTTAAAAATGATTTTCATAGCGTGATCTCCAATAACGCAGTTTCTAGTAAGGCTGCTCAAATTTAGTTCTGACATGTTCATAGTGCTTCGAAACGTTTGAAAGAACAGGCCCTTATTACTACGTACGAACAGGGTCAGAGCTGAGATGCATTAAAGGGATATAAAAACTACGTACCTTCGGTGGCAGTAGCGGGTACGATAGGTCAGACAAAAAAGATGCAAATCGAAAAAATTAGTGGAAATTTTTCGGACCGTATTAAACTACTCTCCTTTGATCAGTCAGATCTATGCGACAGATTCGATATATAAGGCAGCAGGAATAAGAAGCGAGTGATTGAGAAACAGGACAAAACAGAGCTACGCTCATTGTTAGACGCAGCTTCGATTGGTGATCAGTCAGCGATAAAGTCGCTCTACGAGCGCTGTAGTTTGCCTCTATACCGGATATTAAAGCGTATGTTGAAAGTAGATACGCTTGCGCAAGATGCGCTGCAGGATGTATTTGTGAAGATATGGCAGAGAGCAGACCAATACGACCACACACTGGCGGACCCCATGACGTGGATGAGCCGTATTGCCAGAAATCAGGCTATTGATATGCTGAGATCTCAACAGGTGCGAGTAGATCTGGATTTGGCGAGTGGTGACGACGTGCTTGCGGAGCTCGCTGATGAAAGTCCTAACGCATGGACAATGACTGATAATGCATCATCGCTGTTGCATTGCCTGGAAACACTCGAACCCAAACCACGTCTGTGTGTTATTCGTGCTTACTGCGAGGGATACTCGCAGGAAGAGCTCAGCAAACAAACTGGAGCGCCGCTGGGAACGGTAAAGAGTTGGATACGGCGAAGTCTGATTGCATTGCGACAATGCCTGGACGGTCTCGATGAGTAAAGAATGGTGGTTGGTTGAGGCAGGGGAGTATGTACTGGGAACGCTGCGTGGTTCAGAGCGTGAACTATTTGAGAAGTTACTTAAAAGTGACCCGGAAGCTCAAAAGCTGGTCATGTATTGGGAAAAACAGTTTGGTGCGCTGGATGCCGTTCTGGCTGCAAGTCCTGATGCCTCCGAAGCCTTACCGCCCGGTATTTGGAAAAACATCGAAGCGAGAATTAATCGGGAACATGCCAATATGGCGATGCTAGCAAGTGACAATGACACTACGCTCGCTAATGATACTACCCGAGAGAACAGGGAATCCGATTCAATATTGGAACCCTTGAAGCGTAAATTAGTATGGTGGGAAACCATCGGTGCCTTGTCATTGGTGGCCTGTTTTGCTTTGGCAACTGTATTGATCACGCAATGGACCACTCTGATACATGATAAAGACACCACGATAGGAACAACAAACGCTTACACCATTGTTTCGGTATTGAGTGCGGAGGATGGTACACAACTATGGGCGATTGTCGCTGATGAAAAAAATGGCCAAGTACGCGCCATAGCAATCGACGCGCCCGATGCACTACCCGATCAATCGCACCAGCTGTGGGTTGTATTGCCGGATAATCAAGGTGTTGAATCCATTGGATTGCTGCCCTACGAAAATGGAACCATGCAAACATTTGATATGGACCAGGACGAGTCTTTGTCAAAACTCAGATCAGGTGCGGCATTCGCGGTCAGCGTCGAACCAGCAGGGGGGACAACCAGTGCAGCGCCAACCGGACCCGTGATAAGTTCGAGAGCATACACAAAAGTCAGTGAGCCATTGTAAAGTGCCGCATCAGACATAATTGTTAATCCATTTATAATTAATCGTAAGCCTTAGAAATATCGCTAGTCGTTTGGATTGTTTTTACTAGCCGATGTAGGTGGATGTGCTTCGCACTTGGTAACTTAACGTCACGGTACACCGTGGGGTTTGAAATTTTGAGATTGCATGCGTCGTTAGACAACTTGGAAAATTCTGCTGATGTGCAAAAGCGGAAGAGTGCGGATGGGATCCAGATTAATGTTGATGGAAAATTAATGAAGGATGGTGATCGCGCTGCAATCGGTTAGTGACAGATCGGCGCATGCAGCTTAGCGTCTAATCAGCATGACGCAACTGGAGCAGAATTAATCGGAAAGACGCTTCAGCAATGCATACACTGCACCGGTCCCACCATCATTCGAAGGTGCAGAACAAAACGCCAAAATCTTTTTATTGCTTTGAAGCCATTGATTAACAGCAGGCTTCATTCGCGGCGCTTTATCAGCCTGCTTGCGCCCTTTGCCGTGAATGATGCGGACGCACAGCAGACGACGGTGTTGGCACTCGGCCAGAAACTCGCCCAATTCAGCTTTGGCGATGGCCAGCGTCATGCCGTGCAGATCTATTTCTGCTTGAATGGCGTATTTACCTGATTTAAGCTTTCGCAAAACCGCCCGTTGCACTCCAGGGGCGGTGTAGGACAAATGTTCCCCTGTTTCAAGCAGGTCGGATTCGCTTAATTCGGAGAGCAAAGACTCCATGACAGAGCGATTATCCTTCTGAGTGGACTGGACGCGAGCGGCTGGTTTGGAGGTAGTGTCCGGCGCTTTGTCGTTCGCCACGCTCTTGACATCGCCAACAGCGTCTCGAAACAGAGCCTTATCGTCATCGCTGAGTGTTTTTTTCTCGTTCACAGTTCATTATACGAGGCGTTGCCGGGAACTCAACCAGCACAGACGGTCAAACCTACTAGTCTGTGGAGCAATAAGCGATATTGCACAAATGAGGCAATTAATATGAGCAGAAAAACCGATAAGACTGACAGTGACTGGGCCCGCAAACTCAGCGCTGAGCAATTTGCCGTGGCGCGTAACAAAGGCACCGAGCCTGCGTTTACCGGAAAATACAATGACCATAAAGGCGATGGTCAATACGTTTGCGTCTGCTGCGAAGAAGTGCTTTTCGATTCTTCTGCCAAGTATGACTCCGGCAGTGGGTGGCCGAGCTTCTTTCAACCTGCCGCAGCAGAGAATATTGAAGAAGAAACTGATCAGTCGCATGGGATGGTGCGCACGGAGGTGTTATGCCAATCATGTGGCGCACATCTGGGGCACGTTTTTCCCGATGGACCTCAGCCGACCGGCTTACGTTACTGCATTAATTCTGCGTCGCTGGATTTTGTTGATAGAAAAGAGGTTAAGTAATGCGTCTACGTTGTCTGCGTTGCCTGATGGCGGCAAGTTTGATCAGCACATTGTTTATCGGAAGTGTTTCTGCTTTTGATCAAACGCTTACGGCGGTTGACAGAGAGGTTCCACCGTTTAGCCTCAGTGGTGTGGAAGGCGAGATTTACAATCCTGAAGAATTGAAAGGCAAGACCTGGCTTATCAATTTCTGGGCAGTATGGTGTGCACCCTGTCTGGAAGAATTGCCATCGTTGAACAAAGCCTGGGAGAAATTGCAAAAACAGGATGTCGGTATGCTGGCAATCAACATCGGTGAAGACGCTGAGAAAATCGAAAAGTTTCTGGCAGATAATGATTTACAGATAGATTTTCCAATCGTCATCGGCGACAAAATTCGAACGTTGGGTAATTGGTCTGCCCGCGCTTTACCGCATACGGTTGTTGTGAGTCCGGAAGGCAAAGTGGTCTATGAGGCAATCGGCCCACGTGAATGGGACGATCAACGCATAATTGATGCGATAGTGGCTCTGAACAGCCCGAGTTCAAAAACGCAATAGTGTCTACCCGATTTGATCATCTGGTCATAGGAGCGCATACGCTCTCACAAGGTGTTGCTTACGTTCATGAACTACTCGGGGTGGACATCCCTAAAGGTGGTGAGCACGTCACCATGGGAACGCATAATCATGTTATGCAGCTCGGAGATGATACGTTCCTTGAAGTCATTGCAATAAACCCTGATGCAACCCCTCCCGTTCGGCCACGCTGGTTCGGGCTGGATGACCCAGCCGTGCAGTCAAGCCTTCGTGTGCAGCCGCGCTTGCTTACGTGGGTTGTCAACAATAGTTCTCTATCTGATACTTGTATGCGCTCAGAATTTGAGTTGGGTGATGTAACGCCGCTTTCGCGAAACGGGCTTAATTGGTTGTTTGCGGTTCCGGCAGACGGCCGATTGCTCGCAGGTGGCATGGTGCCAAACATCATGCAATGGCAGACCAGTACACACCCCGCAAGTGGTATGTCTGATTTAGGCTGCAGGCTGGTTAGCCTGACAATCCATCACCCTTACAAGGATTGGTTGAGCTCAGTGCTCGATGGCATGCAGGCCACCCATCTTGTCAATTTGAAGTCGCTAACAGACGCAGAGGCGGCTTATCTGAGTGCAGAAATTGAGACGCCTAGTGGTATGGCCGTATTGAATAGCACAGTGCCGGTTCGTTGATCAGCACTTGGCAATGCTGAGTAGTGCCAAGAAGTGCTGAACAGAAAATTGGATAGGAAGCTTGCCTGACTTGGTTCGGCAACCGATTGCTGCCGAACCTTGTAGCCAGGTTTATTTTTTAAGAATAGTCGCTAGGTGTTAGCGCGATTCTCAACAAGCCCGTCAACAACGCCCGGGTCGGCAAGCGTTGAAGTGTCCCCCAGATTACTGACATCGTTCTCGGCAATTTTTCTTAATATGCGTCGCATGATTTTGCCCGAACGGGTTTTCGGCAGGCCAGGTGCCCACTGAATAACTTCCGGTGTGGCAATTGGGCCTATTTCTGATCGTACGTGTTTTACCAACTCAGCACGCAATTCATCAGTTGGTTCCTGATCGCTCATTAACGTGACGTAGGCGTAAATGCCTTGTCCTTTAATGTCGTGCTGATAGCCGACAACTGCCGCTTCGGCAACGGCGTCGTGCAGCACTAATGCACTTTCGATTTCTGCAGTTCCCAGTCGGTGACCGGAAACATTGAGTACATCATCAACTCGACCGGTTATCCAGTAGTAGCCATCTTCGTCTCGCCGTGCACCGTCACCAGTGAAATAGTAGCCCGGGTACATTTGAAAGTAAGTTTCGTAAAAACGCTTATGATCGCCATAGACCGTGCGCATAATGCCAGGCCATGGGCGAGTAATAACCAGATTACCGGATGTGGCGCCTTCAAGAATATTGCCTTCTTCATCGACGAGTGCCGGTACCACGCCAAAAAACGGTTTGGTTGCCGAGCCGGGTTTCAGATCTGTAGCGCCTGGTAGAGGTGAGATTAGAATGCCACCGGTTTCTGTCTGCCACCAGGTATCAACAATAGGGCAGCGTCCGTCACCAACCACATTGTTGTACCACTCCCAGGCTTCCGGATTGATGGGTTCGCCAACGGTACCCAGCAGTTTTAATGAGCTTCTGTCTGTTGACTTGACCGGCTCGTCGCCTTGCGCCATGAGCGCGCGAATCGCTGTAGGTGCGGTATAGAATGTGTTGACTTTGTGTTTGTCAATAATTTCCCAGAAGCGACTAACACTGGGGTAGGTTGGAATGCCTTCAAACATCATGGTGGTTGCACCATTGGCCAGCGGTCCATACACAATATAAGAGTGACCGGTAACCCAGCCAACGTCAGCGGTACACCAATAGATGTCGCCGTCTTTGTAATCGAATATATATTTGTGCGTCATCGCAGCTTGAAGAATATATCCGCCACTGGTGTGCTGTACACCTTTTGGTTTGCCGGTAGAGCCAGATGTGTAAAGAATAAACAGTGGATCTTCTGCATCCATCTCTGCAGCAGGGCAGTCGTTCGATGCAGCTTCAACCAGTTCGTGATACCACAAGTCGCGACCTTCTTTCCATTCAACCGGTTCGCCACCGCGCTTGACAACAACCATGCGCTTGACGCTGTCAGTTTGTTCACACGCAGTGTCTGCATTCGCTTTTAAAGGTACTGTGCGACCACCACGCAAACCCTGGTCGGCTGTAATCACGACCGAGCATTCAGAATCGTTGATTCGATCTTTGAGCGCATCAGGTGAAAAACCACCAAACACAATTGAATGTATTGCACCGATGCGCGTGCAAGAGAGCATGGCGACAGCAGCTTCTGGAATCATGGGCATGTAAATACAGACGCGATCGCCTTTCTTTACACCGATACCTTTTAACGCATTTGAGAAACGGCAGACTTCATCGTGTAGTTCTTTGTATGTGATGTGGCGATCTTCTTCCGGGTTATCGCCTTCCCAGATAATGGCAGTTTGATCTGCTCTTGATTCAAGATGTCGATCAAGGCAGTTGTAGGAGATGTTTAACTTGGCGCCTTTGAACCAGGCAATATCGGCTTTGTGAAAATCCCATTCCTGAACCTTATCCCAGGGCTTGAACCAGTCTATAAATTCTTCAGCCTGTTGCGCCCAGAACTCGTCGGGATTATCGACTGATTGGGCATACATTTCGTCGTACTTCGCCTTGTCGGCATGGGCTGATTCTGCAAACTCTGTGGAAACCGGGTAGGTTTTACCTTCGGACATATTAAAGCTAATCTCGTCATTGGATGTGCGCAGTTTACCTGCACCGTAATGTGTGTCAAATACCCTGTGGCTGGGTAAATAAACTATTGAAATATAAGAACAAATAGCACGTCAATTTATGACTATTCGCGCACTAATTGCATTTTTTGACGCCGTTCCCACAGCGCTTTGCGGCTAATCCCAAGTCGACTTGCGAGTTCGGTTTCGGATAGTTTCGCCTGATGCCTGGTAACGAAAAAGCGAAAATACTCGTCCAGACTTAAATCGTGTTGATAGGTTTCACCGGAGTCTGTCGTTAATCCAAGATCGCTTGGGCTAATTTGATTATCTGATGATAGAAGAACGGCCCGCTGCACCAGAGATTTCAATTCATCGTTATTGCCGGGCCAGCGATAGGCAGTTAAAGCAGCTTTTGCATCGAGAGAATACTTGATGTTCGGCCGATGATGATGCAAACCGTAGTAGTGCAAATAGTGCTCGGCCAGAGTAACAATATCTTCTGGTATTTGGCGTAGTGACGGTATGCTGTATTCGCTGGTATTAAACAGGTTTGCAAACTCAGGTTGCAGTGAGCCGTTGTCGCCTTGTTGCTGCAAACTTTCTTCACTAACAAGAATGGTTCTGACATTAATAGAACGACCCCCGGCATTGCCGGGCACAGTCCGTTCTTCGAGTACCTGCGCAAGAGCAAGTTGTACTTGCTTAGGAATAACAGCAGGGTGGCGGATGATCAACGTGCCATTATGTGCGGTATGCAATAAACCACCCGGCATGAAATCCTCATCAGGTTTTGGTGCTTCACCACCTAATAGCGTTGTGTGAATGCGCTCCGGTTGCATCGCTGGCAGGTCTGCAACCACGAATGGTGCATCGCAACGCTCACTGTTATTGTGTGCCACACGTGCGAGTAACTCTTTTCCGGTACCAGGCTCTCCATACAGCGCAACAAAAAGATTGTCCTTGTCCAGAGCGGTAAGCTGTTCAACAATATTGTTCAACCCTCGACACTGGCCAATATTGTCTGATGGTACAAGTCTTTTAAGGTCTTGCTTTAACGATTGGTTCTGCGCTCTCATGCGATTTTGCATTAATGAACGCTCAATGATCAGTAGTAATTCATTGTGATCAAACGGCTTGGCAATGTAGTCGATTGCACCGAAACGCATGGCAGTAACGGCAGACCTGACGCTTGCGTGGCTGGTCATGATAACCACGGGAATCGGATCGGCCAGTGGAATAATATCCGTACCTTCAACGCCGGGTAAGCGTAAGTCTGCAAGAATCAGGTCGAACGATTGTGGGTGTGATGCAAGGGCTTCCTCTACCGTTCGCGCAGTGGTCACATCGAAGTGATTGCGTTCCAGGAGCTTTGTTAACGCTTTGAGGATTATCTCCTCATCGTCAATCACCAGTATTCTGTTCATAAGCTATGAGCCTGAGCTGATGGTTGATCATTGGAGTCTGCGACAGGCAACGTCAGCACGATTCGAGTTCCATGCTCGTATTGCTCATCAATACGGACACGACCACCGTGTCTGGACATAATGCTGTAAACCAAAGACAATCCCAAGCCCGTTCCGCTGCCAACGGATTTTGTTGTGAAGAAAGGTTCAAATATCTGTTCGCTGATAGATGGGTCAATACCTGCGCCACTATCTTCAACTGCAATCGTAAGCTGCTCGTCCAGTACTGAACCGGTGATGCGAATTGTCGCTTTTGGGGGCGACGCATCGCAGGCATTGTTGAGCAGATTTACAAATACCTGAACCAACTGGTTAGCGTCGCCGGATACTTCAATGTCAGAAGGCACTGATACATCAAAGTCGATCGATTTAGACTGGTCAGAGAGCTTGACCAGCCTTACGGCCTCTTGCACGCTTTGGTTAATCAGCACGCTATCAAATGAAGAGCCAGAGATTTTATCTTCGTGAGAGAACGTCAACAGTGAGTGAACAATGCTGTTTATTCGGCCGACCTGATTCAAAATGTCGGTCGCTTGCTCGCCGACTTCTTCGTCGTCGTTATTTTCCAAAGCCTGGCCGGCATCGTGCACCAGATTTTGTGCGATGCTGGCAATGCCGGTTAGCGGATTACCAATTTCGTGTGCGACCCCAGCGGCGAGTCGACCAATGGAGGCGAGACGTTCGCTGTGTGCTAACTCGGCTTCAAGAGTGTCATAGTCTGTTCGGTCTTCCATTAAAATGACCTGGCCGGCGAACGCATCGTCTGTGTTTGCCGGTGTGCCTATGTCAGCCTTATGAAGATTAACCGAAGCAAGCTTGCCGTGTCTTGAGACCTGATAGCTGAAGCGGTGATTTTCAGCTGATTCAGTGAATTCTCCAAGCAAGGTATTCCATGGAGCGGGCAAATCGGAGATGACGGAGCCCTGAGCTACGCGTTCACTTATCCCGGTTAACGATTGCATGGCAGAGTTCCATAAATAAACACTGCCATCAGACGAAATAGAACATGCGCCCAGAGGCAATTGGTGCAGTACATCGCGAAGGTAACGACGCAGATCATCCAGCTGCTTGGTCATACCGCGCATTTGTTCGCGTGATGCTTCAAGGCGCATTTCCAGCAATCGGGTATCTTGCGAATCCGCATCTGAATCGAGGCCGTGGCGGTTTTGTCGAACAATGGAACGGGCAAGCGTTGGCCCGACAAGTCCACTGATGTTTCGTTCCAGTCTTTCATGCAGCACTCTTAATTCAGGTGCTCGCGTTTCATCCATATCAAGGCTGGTTTCATCGAGAGCTCTTTTCATTTCCTGATGAGCAACCTTGTTGCCCAGCACCTGTTGCATGGCGTAGAGATACTGGCCGGCAGAACGTGCCGTATAGGGTGCGCTTAAGGCGAAGCTGGTTTGTTCTATGGCGGCCTGGCTTGCTGTTACCTCATCGAGTGTGGGTTTACTCAGTAGCGATCCCAACACAAATAAAAGCGCGTTTGTTGTCAGCGTGCAGAACGTCGACAAGCTCCATATGTCTGTATCGATTGGAATGAGTTCAGTAATGTTCGCATCGCTAACCAGTAGTGGCAAAATTAGCAGGGTAAACCAGACAAGTGCTCCACCAATGAGTCCGGCCAAAAAGCCGACCTGCGTGGCTCTCTGCCAAAACAGCACGCCAATCATGCCGGGTAGTAATTGTGCCGCAGCGACAAACGAAATGAGCCCGAGGCTGGCTAAACCTTCATTGAGTTCAATAACAATATAGAAACCGTAACCGGCAGCGATAATCAGTGCAATGATGATTCTCTTGCTCCACAGTAAACGACGGTAGAAATCAGTCGGCTGCGTGCCTGATAAGGATGCTGGCAGCAATATGTGATTAAGACACATGTACGATAGAGCAAGTGATGTCACAATCATCATTGCGCTGGCTGCGGATAGCCCACCCAGAAAAACCAGCACTGCCAGCCATTCTTTACCAAGACTTAAGGTCATGCCTAACACATAGAAATCGGGTGCGATATTCAGCTCCAGATATCGGCCAGCGAACAGGATTGGAATGACCGGAAGATTTAGCAGCAGTAGATAAAGTGGAAATAACCAATAAGCAGTTTTTAAGTGTTTTGGATTTTCGTTTTCGACAAACGTCATGTGGTATTGGCGAGGCAACAGGAACGCAGCACAAAACGCAAGCAATAGCAAGGTTGACCATAAGCCGGATTGAGCTGGGGTGTATAAATCGGCGACAGCGTTCTCGTTAGTTGCAATCCATTCCCCCATGGCAGCCGGTGAGTCGAAAACCTGGGTAATGACGAACACACCCGCAACCAGTAACGCCAGTAGTTTTATTGCTGATTCAAACGCTATAGCGACTACCAGGCCATGGTGCTTTTCTCGAGGTGAAAGGTGTCTGGCACCGAACAAAATGGCAAACACCGTTATCATCAGGCAGAACACAAGTGCAAGGATCACCGGTGGTACCTGTCTGCTCAGTACCTGAATGGATTCGGTAACGGCCCTGATTTGCAGGGAAATATACGGCAGTATGCCGATGAGCATAAATAGCGTGACAACAAAGCCGGTTCCTCTGCCACCGTAACGAAAGGCCAGTAAGTCGGCGATGGAGGTGAGCTGGTATTCTCTGCACAGAGTTAGTATGGGCTTGAGAATGTAAGGGCCAAGCAAAAAAGCCCCGGTAACGCCCAGATAGATATTCAGAAAAGCATAACCACTGGTGTCTGCAAGACCGACACTGCCATAGTATGTCCACGATGTTGCATAAACACCAAGTGACAGTGAGTAGACTACCGGATTGCTGATCAGTCGTTTTGAGATCAGACCGCTATCGGCCGAGTAGGCGACCAGAAACAATACGATTAAATAAACGATGGCTGCTGCAAACAACCACCACAGTTCAACGCCCATCGTTGGTGTCTCTAGTCAGGTTTACAGCTGCAATAAGAATGAATAATGCCCACACAACAAAAATGGCATACCAGGGCAAGCCGATCAAAGACCACCAATTCGTTAGTGGTGAATTGAAGACGAAAACAGCTGCAAAGAAAATCAGCAAGGTATGATCGTGACGGGTTTTGTCACTCATTGGTGCCTGACCTGAAACAAAACTGATGCTTCATAATGCGCGCTGGTGGGTTACTCGGCAAGCGAATATTCATATTGGTGTGGCTTGCTGTGATTGCTTTGGCACACTGTCAAGGCACCACGTCTCAATAGCCGATTGCCAGAACGTATCTATCGAGGAGACGTTCAATTCAACCTGTCCCAGAAACTGCCATGCCTGTAGCAATGTTGCAAGTGTTGGCATGGAATCCAGTGCCATCGCACGCGTCTGTTTACTCAATTTTTGTAGCTTACTGTTTAACGCAACGGGAATATGTGAGTAAACAGGTTGGTGCATATTTAAGCTTTTCATAATAGCGATTTGACTGGCTGTTGTGCTGAGCAAGTCACTGCCTCGGACAACATGGCTTATACCATCGGCGTCATCTACAGCACAGGCCAGGGAGTAGGCAAATAGATCATCCCGTCTGACCACGATAATGTCACCGGGTTCGCCGTCGCCATACGTTTGAAAACCCTGCACCGTGTCATGAAAGCTGATCGATTCATTTATGCTGATTCTTATTGAATGATCGAGATCGCCATGCAGAATTTTCTGTTGAACTAATTTGGCCGCACTGTGTTGCGTACGTATGGGTTCTTCAGTTGCTGGGTCGCAAAAACCAGGATAAACGGAATGGTTTGCCAGTCTTGATCTGGAGCAGTTGCACGGGTATAGCATGTGCTGCTCGTTTAGCATTGTTAGTTTGTCGCGATAGAATTCAGTCCGCTGAGATTGAAAGATGACATTGCCATCCCATTCAAATCCGTAGGCGTTCAAGGTTTTCTGAATGCCGGAACTGGCACCTGCTACTTCGCGAGGGGGGTCGATATCGTCAATGCGTAAAAGCCAGAACCCGTCGTGGTGCCGGGCTTCGCAGTAGCTTGCCATTGCTGCGAGCAAAGAGCCGAAATGCAGTGGTCCGGTGGGTGAGGGTGCAAACCGGCCAGTGTACCTCGCCGAAGTCATTGATTAGCTGCCTTGCCGCCGGGCCGACAGCAAACAGATGAGCTCAGGCGATTTGTTTTTCGCGGATTTCTTCCAGCGTTTTACAGTCAATGCACAGCTCGGCTGTTGGACGGGCTTCCAAGCGGCCTACACCAATTTCTACTCCACAGGTTTCGCAGTAGCCATATTCGTTTTCTTCTATTCGTTTCTGCGCTTCGTTGATTTTCTTGATCAATTTGCGTTCGCGATCGCGAGTTCGAAGTTCCAGGCTGAATTCTTCTTCCTGAGTAGCCCGGTCATTCGGGTCAGGGAAGTTAGTAGCATCGTCTTTCATATGTCCAACTGTGCGATCAACTTCTTCCATTAGTTGCTGTTTCCACTCGGCCAGTTTTTGACTGAAGTGGATCAGCTGATCTTTATCCATGTAGTGGCTGTTTTTTTCTCTTTCATAGGGCACAACGGTGGTTACAACCGGTTCACCAACAGCGATGCTTGGTGCAGTCTTGGCAGCGGTTTTCTTTTTTGATTTCTTCTCGACTGTTTCAGTCACTTCGGTGGCTTTGGCTGTCGTCTTTTTATTGGTCACTTTTTTTGCTGCTGCTTTTTTCGCTACCACTTTCTTGGCAGCTGTTTTTTTAGTGGCGGTTTTTTTCGCTGCTGGTTTTTCGACAACTGCTTCTTTCTTCTTCGCAGCAACTTTCTTTGCGGCGGTTTTCTTTGCTACCGTCGTGTCTTTCGCTGCAGCGGTTTTCTTGGCTGCCACTTTCTTGCTGGCTTTTTTAGCTGCGGTTTTCTTGGCTGCCGTTTTTTTACTGGCTGAGCTGTCTGATTTTGCAGATGCCTTGCTGGTCGCTTTTTTCTTTGCTGTTGTTTTACTTGCCACTGAGCTTTTCAATACCTTTTGTTTTGATGTTGCTGATTGGCTGGCCGCTGTCTTTTTCGCGACCCTTTTTGCACCGCCGGTTTTGGCCTGGGCGGCAGTCTTTGCCTTCGCCGATGAGGCGGCTTTCTTCTTCGATGCTGCCTTAGCCATAGTGTGGCCCTCTTCAGTAGGTCGCCATATGGTGCAGCGCGGTGTTTTAGCAAAATCACACGCAGATTGCAACAGAATTTACGCTACTTTCGCCGGATCAAACCTGCGGCGACCCGCTAAGAGGCTTATTTTATGGGCCTCTCAGCGAAATTCAAGTATTTTCCTCGTCTAGTTCAACTTTCTGCACTTTACTGTGAATCAGGCCATGCGCTACCTGTGTCGTGATTTGGTCACCAGGGGCTAGTTTGGCCGCATTGGACACCACTTTTTGTTTATGTTTTACCACCGCAAATCCGCGATCAAGCGTGGCCAACGGGCTTACCGTATCCAGAGCGCGTGAGGCCAGAGTCCAGCGATTGCGAGATGAGGTCAGTTGTTTCTCTATTGCGCTGTTCAATCTTAATTCAGTGTTAGTCAAAGCTGCGCTCAGGCGAGACAACTGCAAGGTGGGGGAATGAGTGTTCAGTCGGTCAGTCAGATTTTGCAGATGCACCCGCTTGGTCCGGGTAAGAGATTGCATCGTGAGCTGCAATCGGTTGTCGAGTTCATCGATGCGTTGTTCGCGGTCTTCAATGAGTCGTTGCGGGTGACGCATTTGCAGACGCTCACTCAGTGAATGCAGTTGAGACTGGTGCAAAGACAGCTTTGTACCGAGCAGGCGGCGCAATGCCGCTCTGGCTGACAGCACTCGCTGTTCCATAATTTCACCGTCCGGAGTGGCCATTTCAGCAGCCGCAGATGGTGTTGGTGCGCGAAGATCAGCAACAAAATCACAAATGGTGACATCGACTTCATGCCCAACGCCGCAAACCAGCGGCAGCGAGCACTCATGCACAGCTCGAGCAACGGTCTCTTCGTTGAAGGCCCATAAATCCTCGAGTGAACCTCCGCCACGGACCAGCAAAAGCACATCAACCTCATTACGCCGATCTGCCGCCTGTATGGCTGATACGATGTTCGGTGCTGCCGCAGCACCCTGTACTAATGTGGGATAAACAATGATTTGTGCTTGCGGGCAGCGGCGTGCCAACACTTTCAATACATCTCTTATGGCTGCCCCTGTGCCTGAAGTTACAACGCCAATGCGTTGTGGCATATCTGGCAAAGGTTGTTTATTTTCAGTTTCGAACCAACCAAGTTCATCCAGCTTTTTCTTGGTCGCCTCGAACTGCATTTGCAGCTTGCCAGAGCCAGCGGGCTCCATGTGCTCGACAATAAGCTGGAAATCACCGCGCGCGGCATACAGTCCAAGCTTTCCCCGAACCAGCACTTCATCTCCGCTTTGCGGTTCAAAATCGATGTAGCGGTTTCGACCTTTGAACATGGCACAGCGAATCTGACTTCGGCTGTCTTTTAGGGAGAAGTAGAAGTGCCCACTGGCCGGGCGGCTGAAATTGGACAACTCGCCTTGCAACCAGATCATGCCGAAACCGGATTCCAGTGCAGACTGGACCTCCTGATTCAAACGTGAAACGGTGTATATGCGTCTTTTGGATTCAGACACCGACATGACAGCCATTGCAGATTTTCATATTTATCTAGGATATCTGATCACGAATGAAAATCCTTGAATAAAGTTGTTTCAGGCAAATTACTACTGGATTAAGGAACCGTTTTACTTCGCTTCACTGTATAATTGAGACGCATCCTGTCCACGCTAGGAGTTAGCCGTTTATGTCGGTTTACCAGGAAGCACTCACCTTTGATGATGTCTTGCTCACCCCGCGACATTCTCTGGTTTTGCCGCGCGATGTCGATCTGAAAACCCAGCTCACTCGCAACATTACCTTGAATATTCCGCTGTTATCGGCAGCTATGGATACCGTAACTGAATCGCGGCTCGCTGTTGCAGTCGGTCAGGAAGGCGGTATTGGCATAATTCACAAGAACCTGTCCATAGAACGTCAGGCGCAGGAAGTGAACAGTGTCAAAAAGCACGAAAGTGGTGTTGTGACAGAACCGATTACCATTTCACCCGGTACATCCATTAGTCAGGTACTCGATCTAACCAATACACATGGCATCTCCGGGCTGCCGGTCGTGGATGGTGAAAAGCTGGTTGGCATAGTGACTCAGCGTGACCTTCGATTTGAAAAAAGACTGGATTTACCAGTGTCATCAATAATGACACCTCAAGAACGACTGGTGACGGTGCCCGAGAATGCGACCCGGGCAGATGCAATAGAAAAGCTTCATGAGAACCGCATTGAGAAAGTACTGGTTGTGAATGACAACTTTGAATTACGCGGCATGATCACCGTTAAAGATATTCAAAAAGCGAAAGACTTTCCGAACGCATGCAAAGATGAACAGGGTCGTTTACTTGCCGGTGCAGCCGTTGGCACCGGTGGCGATACTGAAGAACGCGTTGCTGAGCTTGTTGCTGCGGGAGTAGACGTACTCATTGTTGATACTGCGCATGGTCACTCACAGGGTGTACTCGATCGCGTCGAATGGATCGCGTCGCAATTTAGCAGCGTTGATGTTATCGGTGGCAACATAGCAACCGGTGCTGCGGCAACTGATTTGGTTGCAAGGGGTGCAAGCGGTGTCAAAGTGGGTATTGGGCCGGGTTCCATCTGTACCACGCGGGTTGTTGCGGGTGTAGGCGTGCCACAGATCACAGCTATTGACAACGTTGCCAAAGCCCTGGATGGAACAGGGGTTCCGCTGATTGCCGATGGCGGAATTCGTTTCTCTGGCGATATGGCTAAAGCCATTGCAGCCGGTGCTAGCTCTGTGATGGTTGGCAGTATGTTCGCCGGCACCGAGGAGGCACCAGGTGAAGTCGAACTGTTTCAAGGGCGCTCTTATAAATCTTACCGCGGAATGGGTTCGGTTGGCGCTATGCGCGCAGGATCCAGTGATCGTTATTTTCAGGACGATGAAGACGCTGAAGATAAGCTGGTTCCAGAAGGTATTGAAGGGCGTGTGCCATACAAGGGACCGGTGGCTGGGATCATTCACCAAATGCTCGGTGGGGTTCGTTCAAGCATGGGTTACTGCGGTACGGCCAACATTGAGTCCATGCGAAAAGAGGCTGAGTTTGTTCGTATTACCGGGGCTGGCATGCGCGAGAGTCATGTACACGATGTGCAAATGACCAAAGAAGCCCCTAACTACCGCATCAGCTAATTCGTATACCTATTTAATCTACTGCAAACATGCACGATATCCACGCACAACGTATTCTCATTCTGGATTTTGGTGGTCAAACCACACAACTCATTGCACGCCGAGTTCGCGAGTGTGGCGTTTACTGCGAAATACATCCCTGGGATTTACAAGCCGATGCTCTTATCGAGTTTAATGCCACCGGCATTATTCTCTCTGGCGGTCCTGAATCAACAATAGCCGACAATGCGCCACGTATTCCAGACGAAATTTTAAAACTGAATGTGCCGGTGCTCGGTATTTGCTATGGCATGCAAGCATTGGTAAATCAGTTAGGCGGTGAAGTTCGAGCGCAGCAGAACCACAGTGAGTTTGGCTATGCATCGGTAAGTGTGCAAGGTAATAACGCTTTACTCGACGGCCTGAATGATAGTGATGATAAAAGCGGTGCTCCTGCGCTTGATGTCTGGATGAGTCATGGTGATCGTGTGGAGAAGCTTCCCGACGGATTTGAAATTGTTGGCACCAGTGAGAACGCACCAATTGCTGCAATGGCGCACACGGATAAAAATTGTTTTGGCATTCAGTTTCATCCTGAAGTGACCCATACCTTGCAAGGTGCTGCAATCATCGAACGGTTTGTCCTGGACATTTGCGGTTGTGAAGGGCTTTGGACACCGGGCAACATCATAGACAACGCGGTTAATTCCATCCGCGATACCGTCGGTAACGACGACGTGCTACTTGCCTTGTCCGGTGGGGTTGATTCATCGGTGGTTGCGGCATTAATGCACAAAGCCATAGGCAGTCAATTAACCTGTGTGTTTGTCGACAACGGATTGCTTCGGTTAAACGAGGGTGATCGCGTCATGGAAACCTTCGCCGAAAACATGGGTGTCAAAGTCATCAGGGTAAACGCTGAAGAGCGCTTTTTGACAAAGCTTGCCGGTGTTGAAGACCCTGAAGCCAAACGTAAAGTTATTGGCAACCTGTTCGTCGAATTGTTTGAAGAAGAGGCCGACAAGCTACAGAACGTTAAATGGCTTGCTCAGGGAACCATATACCCGGACGTTATCGAATCGGCAGCATCGAGCACAGGTTCAGCCCATCTTATTAAGTCTCACCATAATGTTGGCGGCCTGCCCAGCAGCATGCGACTTAAGCTAATTGAGCCACTGCGCGAATTGTTTAAAGACGAAGTGCGCCGCATTGGTGTCGATCTTGGCCTGCCCGGATCCATGGTGTATCGTCATCCGTTTCCCGGCCCCGGTTTGGGCGTACGCATACTTGGCGAAGTTAAAAAAGAATACGCCGATATTTTGCGGCTGGCCGACAATATTTTTATTGAAGCGCTGATCAAGCACGATTTATACAACTCCGTGTCTCAGGCGTTCACTGTGTTTCTGCCGGTGAAATCAGTCGGGGTGACAGGAGACGGTCGACGCTACAACTACGTGGTGTCGTTACGGGCGGTTGAAACAATCGACTTCATGACAGCACGCGCTGCTCACTTGCCTTATGACTTTCTTGACGAAGTGTCACGTAATATTTGCAATAGCATCCCGTCCATATCACGTGTTACATACGACATATCCAGTAAGCCTCCAGCCACGATCGAGTGGGAGTGACGTTATATTGCCGCCAATGGCATTGTGCGATTGAAATCCTCTGCTAGTCTTTTTTAAAGACTAATAGCGGGCGAGTACGCCCGGGATTCCGGCAAATAATATGAACGTTGAAAACGCTTGGCTCAAGTGGTGCACCCCATTTGTTATAGCCATGATGACCATGGCTTCATCGCAGGTTTTTGCGCGCGGCAGTGAAAACGTGGTGACCACCAATGATGCTGACGGTGATCGGGTTGTTGACACGGTGGATGTAGATGATGACAACGATGGCATAACGGATATTTTTGAAATAGCCAGCAATGGCCAGGATGTAGACACTGACAAAGATGGTATTCCCGATCGGCTTGATCTCGATTCCGATAACGACGGGATACTTGACTGGCAGGAATCCGGAGCGGTTCTCTCGATCGACTTTTCCTCGCTTCGCGTCGTTTCAGGACGGTTGTTGGGTCCTGTGGGTGAAAATGGATTTATCGACGCGCTTGAAACCAGCCTGGACAATGGTCAAATGGCTTATTCATTGGCCAACACCGATTACCCCGAAGATGATCTGCCAGATGCCATCGATCTGGATTCGGACAACGACGGCTTGCCGGATTTGCAGGAAGCAGGCGTTGATGCATCTCTTGATAATGACCGGGATGCGCGAATTGATATCGATACGGGCAGCGTTGGCAATGATGGCATTGCTGATCGTATACAGAACACGAATGACGAAACCTGTTGTGATGTCACCGGTGACGGAATTGAAGACATCGTTCCGCGCAACACGGATTTTACGGACTATCCCGATTTTCAGGATTTGGACAGCGACAACGATGGCGTATTTGATCTGATTGAGACTGGTGGACTCGATTTCGACGGGAATGGCAGGGTCGATAACTTTTTCGATTCACCGGTGCTCGATGGCATGGATGACACTATTTTATCCATTCCATTGGTATCGACCGATAACAACGGCAATGCGGTGCCAGATCACATAGATGAGTTTGCGCAATCCGGCGGCGTAGGAACCGGGGTTCCCGCAGGTAACAACAATGGCAACACTGAAGTCGGATCACCCATTGTTGTCACGAACCCTGATGCGGGCACGGCAGAGCGGACACCTGCGACGCGTCCCGGCACGAACATTCTGCCCACTGATAGCAATCAACCGGCAGAGGATGATCCGGCCGGTGGTTTAATACAGACCGGTCTTAATGCGTCGGGTTGTTCCGTTCAATCCGCTGGTTTTGATTTGCTTCTGCTGTTGCTGTCGGTATTATCTATGACTGTGCTGGGTTGGCGGTACACCATCAGGCGCATGCGACATTAATTATCGGAACGATCGCAAGTTGATAAACGAAAAACACAAAAAATTGGTGGCATTTGCAAGTGATTTGAGAATCGGTGCTGTTGGCAGATGTACGGCACTGCTAATCATGAGCATCATGCTCGGTGCGTGCAGTGCATTGCCTTTGAATCGCTCAGTCCCTGATGGTGATAACGACTCTGTCGCCGATGCTTTGGATGGTTGCCCGAATACGGTTTCTGGCAGCCCGGTAGACGAAAACGGTTGCAGCCTTTTTCGTGGCTCGATTCAGTCGGTTGACTTTGAACCCGGCGATCATCGTCTTGACTCGGCCAGCCGTGATTCACTGGCGAATCTGGTGAAGATGCTCAATACGTATCCGGAAGTTGTGTTGCAGCTGGAAGGGCACACTGACAACCGGGGCGAGGCGCGAGAAAATCTGGCCTTGTCGAAACGCCGCGTCATGTCGGTGGTGAAGTACCTGGTTGCAAATGGAATTGACGGGAACCGATTAAAACCCTTCGGAATCGGGGAAAATCGGCCAGTCATGAGCAACGCGACGGCTGCTGGTCGCAGTGAAAACCGGCGCATTGAAATGAGTGTGGTCACTCAGTAACAGAACTTTTCCAATGAATCAGTATCCTTGTCTGGTGTGCTATAGATGTATTGTCAATAGGTACAGGCAAATGAAACAGGACCTGGGTGATAGCCCTTATGCAAAATAAAATCAACAAAGCGCCCCTGTCATCAGTTCAGCGGCTTTTTACTGCGATAATGCGACCATTGCTGCTGCTTGGTAGCATGGCAATTGTGGCTGGTTGCGCGGCCGTAGATCAACAGCCAGAACCGGAGCCAGGCCCGAAAGTGAGCGCGGTGACTCTGCCAAAGGGCAGTATTCGTTACGACACCGACAACGCCCGAATTGCTCAACTTTGGTCTGCTGCCGAGCAGGCGCGAATAGAAGGGAACAATGATCTGGCGCTGCGGCGTTTATTCGAAGCACTCGAAATAACGCCACAGAACAGTTTATTGTGGAGCCGAGCGGCTGAAATCCAGCTCATCAATGAGCAGGGCTCGCTGGCTGAGAACTTTGCTACCAAATCGAATACATTTGCAGGCAATAATGCATCCCTGTTGCACCGTAACTGGCTTATCATCGAACATGCGCGCAGCCTGCGCGGTGACTTGCTCGGTGTAAGAAGTGCTCATAAGAAAGTACAGGAATATCAGTATCAGTAAAGCTGTGGCGCGTACGGCGCGCACAGAAACGCTCTCGGCGCAAGGAGGCTCCGATGCTTGAACCCATGGATTCCATTTCAGACATTCTCGGCGATAACGGCCCCGTCGCTGAGCTGTTGCCCGGTTTTGCCCCTCGAAAAGAACAACAACACCTGGCCGAGGCCATTTTTTCCGCGTTGGAAAACACCTCCGTTCTGGTTGGAGAGGCAGGCACGGGTACCGGAAAAACCTTCGCCTATCTGGTACCGGCTTTGTTCTCGGGTCAGCGCATCATTATTTCGACCGGCACGCGCCACCTGCAAGATCAACTGTTCTATTCCGATATGCCGATGGTGAAGAAAGCCCTGAACACCGGTGCCACTGTCAGCTTACTCAAAGGCCGGGCCAATTATCTGTGTAAACACCGTCTCGCTCGTGCGCTGCGACATCCGGCATTAAATAATGCCGAACATGCTGGCCACCTTCGCATTGTTAATGATTGGGCGCGCAGTACGGAAACGGGTGATATAGCGGAAGTATTGAACGTGCCCGAAGATTCCATGGTATGGAGCTTTATCACATCAAGTGACGACTTCTGCTCCGAACATGAGTTCGACGAACTCGAAGACTGTTTCATTCACCGCGCCAGAAAAAAAGCTCAAGAGTCGGACGTGGTGGTAGTAAACCATCATTTGTTATGCGCCGACCTTGCATTAAAAGAAGAAGGCTTCGGCGAACTGTTACCCAGCGCGAATGCCTTCATTATTGATGAAGCACATCAGCTGCCAGATATTGCAGCGCAGTTTTTTGGACGTAAACTCAGTAGCCGGCAATTGCTTGATCTTGCCAGAGATACGGTCGGTGAACAGTTGCATGAAGCGCCCGATATGGCAGAACTGCGCGATCTGGCAGGGCAGCTTGAAACCGGTGTAAGGCATTTTCGACTGGCCTTCGATATAGAACCCACTCGCGGAGCGTGGGTGGAGATTGCCGAGCGGCCTTCAATAGATCGCGAGCTTGAACGTATGTCGTTGTTACTCGGTTCGCTTCGCGACATGCTTGAGGAGGTTGCCAGTCGCGGTAAAGGTTTGGAGAGTTGTTACCGGCGCGCTGTTCAGCATGCTGCATCACTAAACAGGTTTACGGCGAACGAGCCGAACAATGAATACGTCCACTGGTTCGAAACTTATCGCTCTGGTTTCAGTTTGAATATGACTCCCATGACTGTAGCGGTGCCGTTTAAGCGCGCCATGGAGGCAATGCCGGCAAGCTGGATATTCACGTCAGCAACGCTTGCCGTTGGCGGCGACTTCAGTCACTTTAAAACCAATCTTGGTATTGAAGCTGCCGATGAGCTGTTGGTTGACAGTCCTTTTGATTATCGGCACAACGCCATGTTGTTCTTACCTGAAGGCTTGCCGGAACCGCAACATTCAAGTTACACCAAAGCCGCTATGGAATCGGTTTTACCGGTTATCGAGGCCAGTAGTGGGCGTACATTTTTACTGTTCACCAGTTATCGGGCGTTGCATGAGGCCGGGCGTTTTCTCGAGGGACAATTTGATTATCCGATATTAACCCAGGGGCAAATGCCTAAGCGAGAGTTACTTGAAGCGTTTCAGTCGCTTGGAAATGCCGTGCTGCTGGGTACGAGTAGTTTTTGGGAGGGGGTGGATGTTCGTGGTGAAGCATTGTCAGTGGTTGTTATCGACAAACTTCCATTTGGTTCTCCCGGAGATCCTGTAATGGGTGCCAGAATTGATCACATGAAACAGGCCGGAGGCAATCCGTTTTTTGAGTATCAATTGCCGCAAGCCGCCATCGCACTAAAGCAAGGAGTAGGTCGGCTGATCAGAGATGTCACCGATACAGGTGTGCTTGTGCTTTGTGATCCACGGATTCGTACCAAGCATTATGGCGAGGTGTTTATCAACAGTTTGCCACCTATGCCAATATCGCGTGACATAACCGAGATCGAGCAGTTTTTTCGACGAGAGCGCGAATCTTATCGCGAAGAAGTTGTCGAAGAGGATGAATCAGACGAATGAAACTGCTTGCATTGGATACATCCACTGATGCCTGTTCTGTTGCGCTTGAGTATGACGGAGATCAGCTGATAGATCACCGCGTTGCACCGCAACAACATGCAAAATTATTGTTGCCCATGATTCAAGAGGTTTTGGCCAAAGCCGGAACATCGGTCGACAAACTTGACGGTATTGCGTTTGGCAGCGGTCCTGGAAGCTTTACCGGTGTTCGCATTGCTGCCGCTGCAACCCAGGGTATTGCATTCGGTGCAGACCTTGGCGTTTTGCCGGTGTCGAGTTTGCAAGCGCTTGCTCAAGGCGCGGTGCGTGAAAATGGTGCAACTCACATACTGCCAACCTTCGATGCTCGTATGGGTGAAGTGTATTCAGGCGTGTATGTATTGGGTGAGACCGGACTGGTTGAACCACTGGTAGCTGACTGTGTCTGTGCACCTGAGACTGTATTGGTTCCCGATCATGATGGAGAACACGAATGGTGTTTATTGGGCTCCGGTGCCGATCAGTACGAAAAGACGTTGTTCGCGGCCTTGCACAAGAACGATAAGCTCATTCAGCTCCGCCATCTGAAGCAGCCCTGGCCAGATGCGCAGGACATACTGACCATTGCCACAGCGGCTGTGAATCGTAATGGCTTTCTCCCCGCGGTGGATGCATTACCGGTTTACCTGCGCGATAAAGTTGCGCTAACAGAACAGGAAAGGGCGGCAGGACAGCGTTTATAATGAAATAACTCCGTAAAGTTACGTTATACTTAAACTTGAAATTATCGTTTTTGTTTGTGACCCAATGTCCTCTGAATACAACAGCACCGATGTCAGTTTTTGGTTAAGAGAAATTGAAACCAAGGGCTCGGATGCCGTTTCGTCCATGCTTGTATCGAAGCTTGGTACACCAGAAGCCAAAGCCATTCAAATGGCTATGGTTGAATATCACAAAGGGCAGGATGTAAAAGCCAATAAGGTCAAGAAGACCGAACAGCGGAAACAGGATTTTGCACATACCGAAGCAGCTGACACCGGCCGTAAAACCTATCTAATTGCTTGCAGTGCTTTGCTTGTGGCAAGTATTGCTTTGATAATCAGCGTAATTGGTTTTATCAAGTAAGTCGTTTTAGTCTGAAGCCATAGCTTTTTTGAGTTCACGATTATGCTGTTATTTTTGCGTTTGAACTTTTCAGCGTACCTCTGATTTATTTCATATCCCGATCTGCTGGGCCATTCCAGCTGTCAAGAAACCCATCAAACCAGCTGCTAACCGTTCTGCTGTGCCGGTAGGATTCCAGCCTGTGAAGGCAGCGATCAAATGGTCCTAACCAGTCCGCTTTCGCATCTCGGTGTCTCATTTGCCAATGTCGAAGTAGATCACTGGTTACTTCCGGGTGAAACTGAAAGCCATATGAATTGGACGGGTGGCGAAATGCCTGAATTTCAAACAACTGGCTGCGAGCTAAATGTTCGCACTCATTCGGTAAGTCAAAGCCAGCTGAATGCCATTGCAGAAAACGTGTTGGCCGCTTTAAAAACGTGCCTGATTTGCAGGGGTAGATCCAGTGATATCCAACTTCTCTTAATCGATCAGGGTGAGCTTGCACCTTAGCGCCCAGCGCATGCGCCAAAAGCTGAGCACCAAGGCAAATACCAAGGCAGGGGACATCGTTGCTTAAAGCTGAGTTGATGAATTGCAGTTCCCTACGCATCCATTGTGGTTGTATTTTTGTATAAACCTGCGGAACACCACCAAACACCACAATTCTACTGTAGTAGTCTACTGATGGTAGCTCTTCCCCGTGGATAGGCACTCGTTCGTCGAACGCGATTTTTCGAGAGCGTAGCCAGTTGGTACAACGGTCTTCAGATAATTTGGTGGAATGCCGGATTAACAGCCAGCGCTGCGGGGAAGATAAATCCATTTCGTTGGTGTTTGTCCGTGTTCTGCCGCTAAGCGCTGCGATTTTGTCTGTGGGTGATTTCCTCGTGCATTGTCCTGATTGTCTTACTGGCTGTATTGGTGCAATAGGCGGGGACAATTGCATGGATTAAACAAGCTGCTGCAGCTTTTAATAATCGAGTGCTATAACTCAGTGCATGCCCCATGTGCTCGAAATAGCTTTCTTCGACGCTATGTAAGTGTTCCTTCGAATTTGACATCAGTTTAGTATCCAGATCGATTTAGACACATCTTATGCTGTTAATGTGAGAATATTTGTCTAAATAGGTTGAATAATTGCTATATATTGAAAATAATTTTTATTAAATTAACAAAATTTAGAATATATTAGCGTGAACAAACTGGATAAAATTGATCGACGAATTCTGGCCATATTGCAAGCGGATTCATCGCGTTCTGCTGCCGATATCGCGAGCGAAGTTGGGCTAACAACAACACCGTGCTGGCGCCGGATTCAAAAGCTGGAACACGACGGTGTTATTCGCGCAAACGTGGCTTTGTTAGATCGCGACCGACTCGGCCTTGGTGTCGATGTTTTCGTTGCGGTGAAAACCAGCGAACACGATGCAGCGTGGCTGGATGCCTTTGCTAAAACAATTACCGAATTCAACGAGGTTGTCGAGTGTTATCGCATGAGTGGTGAAATCGACTACCTGATGCGTGTCGTTGTTGCTGATATCGATGCTTACGATCAATTTTACAGACGACTGATTGATGATATTCGGTTAACCGATGTCAGTTCAAGCTTTGCTATGGAATGCCTGAAATACACGACTGCAGTACCGCTTTAGCATTGAGTATTGATCTTAACTTTATCGCTTATCTGGTATCACCGCGCTATGTGAGCCGCAAAGTGCCGTGTTCACTTAATTGGTAATGTATTCCAATTCTCGGGCAAGATATCCCGGTGCGTGGCTCCGCCTTCGGTCCACGGTGCCGGCGCGATTACTCTTTTGTCCGGGTTATCATTCAACCACGCACTCCACCAGGAAAACGAGCTGTTGGCAATGATATTGTGACTGCACATACTCATTTGCACCAAATCCATTAGATCGCTGGGTTGGTTTGAAAAAGCAAAGTTGCTGCCCTTAAAGGTCTGTTTACACCACGCAATATCATCTGAGAAAAACAGAAAGTCATGATTGTTACCGAATTCAGCGACAGCGTTTTGGATGTATTGCGCTGTGACAATGTGCGCTGATTTTGTTGTGATGTAATCACCGCGACGGATATGCACAGCCACAGTTTGTTCAGGGGGCTGATGTAAAGTGCTGGTATCAACGAAATCGGCCAGTTTAAAATCCTCAAGCAGGGTCTGTGAATGATGAGAAAAATACCGATACGATTGCCAGTACCCCTCTAACAACAGATCGACATTCTGTTTCTGTTCAAACGGGTGGAAGCTGAGGTCTTTTGGCTCAGTCGTCACTATTGCACCGGAGGCAAGCTTCATCTGAACCAACTTCGATTTAAACCTGGCAAGTCGCAATTGCGCCTTGGAGTAGCTAACTGTACGTTGCTCTATATTGAACTCATTGAGTCTGTATTTGCGCGGACGGCTTTTCCTGTCGTACCAACCGGTATCAATGTGCAAAGTTCGACGTGTATCAATTGCCAGTGCGCGGGCTGTGGCATACTGAAATAACTGATTGCCCAATCCGCCTTTGAGTCGAACAATAACGCTGTTTTGCGATTCCGTCATTGATGGATTGGCTCGAATGATTAGCTCTCGAATTAGTTAGAGCATGTGGAAGTCCGGATTATACATTGCCTGTCCAGATAATTAGCGTACACCTCAAATAATCCAATACCAATACGACCAAACAATCTGTGATTTCAACGATACATCAATGGGAAAACGCGCTGGTCGGAAATCATGCGCACGTTTGTGCACTACCGGTGGAAGACTTTACCAGTCAATTGACACCGCATGAGTTGCAATTAGTGGCAAATGCCGTTGCCGTACGCCAACATACGTTTTCTACAGGCAGACAATGCGCAAGACTTGCTTTGTCTCAGGCCGGCATCAACCTGCCAAACGATACCCGTGGACTTCTTAGACAGGAAGATGGTTCGGTGCTGTGGCCTGAAAATGTCATTGGAAGTATCTCCCACACTAACGACTGGGCCATAGCGGTGGTCATGAAAGCGGGTGAACGGTATCAATCTGTCGGAATAGATATTGAAAAAATTGACCGTGTAGAACCGTCGGTTTTAAAACTCATTGCGACTGAAAAGGAACGTGAGTATCTCGATAACGAGCACACACTCAGATGGGGGCGTGTTGCACTGTTTAGTATCAAGGAAAGTCTGTATAAGTGCCTAAGACCAATCTATGGCAAGTTTATACGCTTTAAAGATGTGCAGCTAAGCGAATTGGAAAGACCGCTTCAGTCAAATAGCTCGAGTAAGCAAGCGCTCAATGCTCCTGCTTTGTACTCACCAATGGTAAGCCTGTTACTTCCAGAGTTAAAGGCGTGTTGTCAGGAACAACGTATTGAGATACGTCTGGCCATCCTGGATAGTCATGTGGTCAGCTTTGTCGGTTATCTTTAATCTTCAACGCATAATAAAAACTAAACACAGAAGGTTCGTTCGTTAATGAGTCAGTCAATTCGAATATCAGCCTACGGGCTATTGCTGCAGGACGACCGGTTGCTACTGTGCCGATTATCACCCCGCGTTTCGGTGAACGCTGGTTTGTGGACTTTGCCAGGAGGTGGGATTGATTTTGGCGAAAGTCCTGAAGAAGCGATGATTCGTGAAGTACACGAAGAAACCGGACTGAGGGTTGGTTCTGGTCCGTTGCGAGCAGTCGATTCTTTATGCGATCAAGTAAAACAGTTTCATAATCACAGTATTCGTATCTTATACGATGCACATTATATTGACGGCAAGCTTCGTCCGGAACAAGACGGGACGACTGACAGGTGCGAATGGTTCACACATTCTCAGCTTACCGATCTGCACATGGTTGATCTTGCCAGAAAGGGTGCTGAGCTTGCGTTCAACTTGCCAGTTCGTAAATGACTGGCTGAAACGTTAACCAGTTAGCAAAACTAATTCCCGGCTTTGCTCCCATGATGGCGACAATCAGCCGATAACAGGGAAGTTAGGTCAGTGCTAGTCTGAAAATTCATGTCACACAAAATTGCTCCCGATACCAAACTCTGTAACCTGCTTGCTGCATTTCTCACTGCCGTTGTTTTAACAGCATGTAGTAGTGGTAGCTCAACTCCTGCAACCTCAGAGATAACCGACGGTGACAGTGAGGGTGTTACTGATAATGCTGCATCCGGTACAGACGCGGAATCAGCAGATGAAGGTTTATCCGGTACAGGCGCAGAATCAACAGATGAAGGTTCATCCGACACTAATGGCAGTGAAGGCAGTACGGGTGGAGGCACAACAGCGGGTACAAACGATACGGGTAACGTCGACAGCGCACCGTCCGGTAATGCTGATGCTAACCCTATGGATGCTGATGCCGGCATGGACACCGATGGTGATACTTCCGGGGTAACAAATGGCGGCCTGCCTCAAGAAGTGGACCCGACACCAATCGTTCGGGTGCCAGCAGATACGCAGATATTAATAACCGACGAGCTTTCGTTAAACGGTTCGATCACATTCACTGGCATGCCGATCGATATTCCAGTGACCCAATGGGTGAAACTGTCTGGCCCAGGCAATGCTGTATTTAGCGATGAAAACGCTGCCAATACGACAGTGACCTTTGATGAGGCTGGTACGTATGTGCTTGAGTTAACCGCATCGAACGGTGAATTCATTGGCTCGGACCAGATTACCATAGTGGTTACAGCGGTAACGGTTAATCAGCCACCCGTAGTAGATGCAGGTGGTGATGAGTCTGTGACTATCGATCAAGTACTGACTTTGTCTGCGCAAATTAGCGATGATGGATTACCCGCTAATACACTAAGTGGTACATGGAGTAAGGAAGTTGGTCCGGGGGATGTGACATTTGGCGAACTGAGTGATACGAATACAACAGCATCTTTCAGTGCGACGGGGAAGTACGAGTTGCAATACACTGCGACCGATGGCGAGCTGAGTACCAGCGATGAATTGGCGGTTGAAGTACTCAACGCAGAGCCTGTATCAAACCCCGAAGATAACGTGAACGCGAGCAATCAATGGCAAACGGTGAATACCGCTAATGGTAGCAAGCCTCAGGCACGCCATGAATCTGCTGCAGTGACATATCAGAACAAGCTGTACTTGATGGGTGGGCGAGGTATTCGCCAGGTCAACCGTTACGATCCGAGTGCGAATAGCTGGGAAAACCTGGGTTCGCCGGGTTTTGAACTGAGTCATTTTCAGCCAGTGGTTTACGGTGGAAAAATATACGTTATTGGTTCACTGGACTGCTGTTTTCCAAGTGAAACCGTTATACCGGATATTCAGATTTTTGATCCATCCACTAAAAGGTGGAGTAAAGGTGCCAGCATTCCTCAAAACCGTCGGCGTGGTTCAGCTGGTGTTGTGCTGCATAACAATAAAATTTATATCGTTGGTGGCTCAACGAATGGGCATGACGGTGGCATGGTTAGCTGGTTCGATGAATATAACCCGGCAAACAATACCTGGAAAACATTGCCCGATGCACCAACCAAGCGCGATCACTTCTCTGCAGCCATGGTAGGTAACAAGCTGGTCGCTGCTGGAGGTCGCCAGACAGATCATCCGGCCACGTTCAAGAACCTGGTTTCATCCATCGATATTTACGATTTTGGTACCGGCGAATGGACTTCTGGTGTGAATATTCCTACCCAAAGGGCAGGTGCTATGACAGTAAGTCACGGGGATGAAGTCATTCTTATCGGTGGAGAAAAAGACACCGGCATTCAGTCGCTCAGCTCAGTTCTTGCGTACAACGTTAAAACCAACTCATGGCGCACACTGAACTCACTTAACACAGAGCGTCACAGCGGCGGAGCGGCCATTGTTGATGGTGCTATACATGTTGTTTCTGGCAATGTAACAACAGGTGGTGGCAATGAAACGCAAGCGCATGAAAAATTGAATCTCGATTGAATTTTATTCACAGCACCTTATGGGTGCTGTATTCGTCGGAGAAGTTTTGTACACTGCTGATCAGACTTTTATCGATTAGCAGGCACAATGAATTCCAACATTGCCAATGCCCCTATCGGTGTATTTGATTCAGGTGTTGGTGGACTAACCGTACTGCGAGCTGTCCATCATCAGCTCCCTTCCGAGCGTTTATTGTACGTAGCCGATTCCGGGCATGCTCCCTATGGCGAGCGCAATGCAGATTACATAACAAGCCGATGTCTTGATATTGCGAGGTTTTTACAGAAACAACCTGTCAAGGCAATGGTTGTCGCCTGTAACACAGCATCAGTGATCGCGATAAAACAGCTACGCGAATCTTGTTCTGTACCCATAGTCGGTATTGAGCCGGCGATCAAACCGGCCGCTCAAGCAACACGCTCCGGGGTAGTTGGGGTTTTGGCCACTAGCCAAACCACCGCAAGTGACGGTGTGAAAAAGCTCTGTGAACTATATGGTAAGGATGTTGAAGTTATTTTAAAGCCTTGCCCGGGTCTGGTAGATCGCATCGAACGCGCTGAATTAAATACAGCTGAAACTCGTCAAATGTTGATCACCTATCTGTCTCCACTACTGGATGCAGGTGCAGACACTATCGTTCTTGGTTGTACCCACTATCCGTTTGTACGTGATGTCATTCAAAGCATTGTTGGTGATTCGGTGACGGTTATTGAGCCGGGTGCTGCGGTAGCAAAACAACTGAGTCGTCGCTTGGATGAGTTACAGCTTTCATCGACCATGAACCCTTGTAACGAAGAAAGTCGCACGAGCTTTTATTCAACCGGTGAAGTGGGCGATGTTACTAAAATCATTTCTTCTTTATGGGGCCGTTCGGTTTTCATACAGTCTTTGAGAACTACATAACTGAACGGTACCCTGATTTGTAAGCGTTTCTCATCATATTGGGTTAGCCTGCACTCATAAGCGGCATTGGCTCCATTTTATATCACCCAAATGAATTCATTTTTCCTCTATTCAGGTGATATTTTACCAGTTGAAGTTGTACGACAATCTCCTCGCGAAAAAGGTGTCGATGTTGCGAAAACAATGTCGAGGGAATTGACATTTATCGAACGGGCTAAAGATGTATTCAGCTTTACGTTTGCCAGTACTGAGCTTGCTGTTTGTTGTTGTTTGGAGTTCAGGGTGGATCGGATCGAAATATCTGCTGAATTATGCTGGTGCGCTTGGCGCTTTAGCCTGGCGCTATATGCTTGTTGTTTTAGTACTGCTTATACTGGTTACGGTGTTTCGCTTGTGGAGGGTGGTGGAGCGCAGAGAGGTGTGGCATCAGGCAACGATTGGTTTGCTGTCGCACACCGCATATCTTTCACTTGGCGTGGCTGCAATAGAGTCGGGAGTTAGCGCGGGAATCGTTGCTCTTATAACGGCCATGCAACCCCTGCTAACGCTCGCCTTAGCTTACCCGGTGCTAAATGAGCGAGTAAATTTTCTCCAGACAATCGGCATCACACTGGGATTACTGTCTGTCTTTCTGGTCGTTGGAGAAAAAATTTCACTCGGCGGCTCCTTGTTCAGCTATTCCTTGCCACTGTTTTCGGTACTCTCTCTTACACTGGCATCTGTGTTCTGTCGCTACAGTGATCGTCGTCAAACCAGTGCTGGAAAACCAACTACGCCACTACTGTTAATACTGCTGATACAGAGTAGTATTGCCTGTATCGGTTTTTGCTTGTTGGCGTGGGTATTCGGCAGCTTCACGATGGCCATAGAGCCAGGAATGGTTTTATCACTGGTCTATATGTCAGTAGCGGTATCGATTGGTTCCTATTTCTTATACTTCGCATTACTCAGAGAGTTGTGCGCGGTTAAAGTGGCCAGCCTGGGATACCTGACACCACCGGTTACGATGATTATGGGTTGGGTGTGGTTTCGCGAAAGCTTCAGTACGGTAGATGGAATCGGTTTATGTGTTGCGTTTGTGGCGGTATTGATGATTGCCCGAGGTAGCAAAGCCAAGCGTGCTCGAAAGGGCAAAAAGGCAATTATACCTGCGCCTCAGCATCGCAGAGCAAAGCAATTCGGGTTCAAAAATACCAATCGCGCGGCAGCGCTAACCAGCCGGCGTGTTAACTTACCAAGCGGTGTTTTGCTGTTTTCAACGGTTGATATTGAACTTTAGTCAATCTCACTCAAAGACTTCTGCATATTGTGGTTCATCAAAACCGATCAGCCGGGTTTTGCCCCGTTCAGTCACTGGGCGTTTGATCAGGCTGGTGTTGGTATGCATAAGTGCGACGGCTTTTTTTTGTGTCAGCTTTTCTTTATCTGATTCATCCAGACGCCGCCAGGTAGTTCCGCGCTTGTTGATCAATGCCTCAAACCCGTGTTCGTCGCACCACTTTTCGAGCGTGTCGCGACTGATGCCGAGCTTTTTATAGTCATGGAACTCATATTCCACGCCGTTTTCATCAAGCCAGCGTCGTGTCTTTTTTACCGTGTCGCAATTTGGGATGCCATATACCCGTGTTGTCATTTAGTCCACCACTCGGAGTAGCTCATTTATGCCAACTTTACTGCGTGTCTTCTCATCAACACGTTTAACGATTACTGCGCAGTAAAGACTGTACTTGCCATTGTCTGAAGGCAGATTACCGGAGACAACAACCGAACCAGCCGGTACACGACCGTAGCTGACCTCGTCTTTTTCACGATCATAGATTCGAGTACTTTGACCGATATACACGCCCATGGAAATAACAGCGCCAGCTTCGACAATAACGCCTTCGACGATCTCTGAACGTGCGCCGATAAAGCAGTTGTCTTCGATAATGGTTGGCGACGCCTGCAATGGCTCGAGTACACCTCCAATGCCCACACCACCTGACAGATGCACGTTTTTTCCAATTTGGGCACATGAACCAACAGTTGCCCATGTGTCTACCATGGTGCCTGAATCAACATAAGCGCCGATGTTCACATAAGACGGCATGAGTACCGTGTTGGGTGCAACAAAGCTGCCTTTTCTGGCAACCGCTGGCGGCACGACTCTCACGCCGGAAGATGCGAATTCGGCTGCTGTCATGTCAGTGAATTTTGACGGAACCTTGTCGTAAAACTGCGTAAAACCACCAGCTGGCATTATTTCGTTGTCTCGCAATCGGAAAGAGAGAAGCACCGCTTTTTTCAGCCATTCGTTAACCTGCCATTGCCCCACACCCTGAGGTTCCGCAACGCGTGCTTCTCCGCTATCGAGCATGGCAATAGCTGAATTGACCGCGTGTTTCACATCGTCTCCGGCGCTACCGGGAGAGATATCGGCACGTGCTTCCCATGCTGCGTTGATGGTAGCTTCCAGATCACTCATGCTTATTAACTCCTGAATAGTGTGTTGTTGATTTAACTTTGTGGTTATTGTATTCCGAGCTGCTTGCTCGATACAACGCTTGCCGTGGTTTTATGTTGGTATCTTTATCTTTCTAGCACGCTGACCAGTCTGTGAGCGGCATCAATGCACTCGTCCAGTTCAGCCACCAGCGCCAGTCGGACATGTCCTGCCCCCGGGTTTACACCAGCCACTTCGCGGCCAAGATAGCTTCCGGGTACCACAGCAACATTTTGATGTTCCAGCATTGATTGCGTGAAGCTGGTGTCCTCAACGGGAAGAGACGGCCATAAGTAAAACCCGGCATCAGGCTTTTCTACCTTCATGACGCTTTCCAATAGCGGTAAGACCGCGTCATATTTTTCATCGTACGCCTGGCGATTTGCTTCCACATGCAGTTCATCTTGCCACGCAATTGCACTGGCATGCTGCACCGGTGGAGCCATAGAACATCCGTGGTAAGTCCGGTACAGAAGAAATTGTTCAATAACGCTTTCATCACCTGCAATAAAACCGGAGCGTAATCCGGGCAGGTTGGAGCGCTTTGAAAGACTATGAAATACCAGACACTGCTTGTAGTCGGTGTTTCCCATAGTATGCGCCACCTCGAGTAAGCCCACTGGCGCACCTGCGCTGGCTCGGTATATTTCGCTATAGCATTCATCACTAACAATATAAAACTGGTGCCGATGCGCTTTTTCAATAAGGTGCTTTAATGTTTTTGCGGATAGAACACTGCCCGTCGGGTTTCCAGGGTTGCACAAATAAAACAACTGGCACGACTGGAATTGCTCATCGGTTATGGCGTTGATGTCTTCATCACCGCTTGCAGAAATACTGTAGAAAACCGGTTTGCAACCGGCTAGTAAGGTCGCTCCTTCGTAAATCTGATAGAACGGGTTAGGCATGAGTACATCGCGCGATTTGGCCGTCCTGTCCAGCACACACTGCGCAATGGCGAACAGTGCTTCACGCGTACCATTTACCGGCAGAATCTGCGAGGCTGAGAGCTTTTCCACATTGTTCAGCGAGAATCGTTGCGTCAGCCAGGTCGCGATGCTGCCTCGTAGCTCTTCACTACCGCGTGTACTGGGGTAGTTCTCAACACCTCGCAGTTTTTCTGCCAGTGCATCGAGTACAAATTGCGGTGCAGCGTGTTTGGGCTCACCAACCGATAACGCAATGCGCGTTTTATCCGCAGGCGTGATACCGTCTAACAGGACCCGAATTTTCTCAAACGGGTAGGGCTGTAATAGGGCGAGTTCCGGGTTCATCTGTGGCTGGCTTGGTTGCAGTAGTCGCAAAGTATACGGAACCTGCGGATTAGATGCATAGCAACGACACAAATGCGATTGAATCGCGCACGCTGGACTGGGTGCAGCGGGTGGTGATCGGGTTGAATTTGTGCCCTTTTGCACAGGCTGTAGTGAAATCCGGTGACCTGAGCGTTGTCACGGAAACCAGCTCCGATGTGGAGACTGTTCTTATGTCGTTGGCACACCAGTTCTATTCGCTTCAGGCAGCCTCCAAACAGGCGACGATCATGTTCGTGCTGCCAGACGGATTCGAGTCATTCGATGATTACCTCGACCTGGTGGACCTTGCCAATGCTTTGCTGGTCGATCTGGGGTTTGAAGGCCACTTGCAAATGGCTACCTTCCACCCCCATTATCAATTTAGCGATAGTGAGGTCGATGATGCAGCCAACTGCACCAATCGATCACCATACCCTGTGCTTCATTTATTACAGGAGTCGGCGGTGGAGCAGGCCGTTCAAATGCACCCTGATACGGCTGGCATCCCGCAACGCAATATCGACCGGCTACGTGCAATGGATGCAGCGCAACTCGAATCTTTAGTAAGCGGTGAGGTCATAAACCATGAGTAGTTCAACTCCACTACTCGATGCAGCACCGTTGTTATTGGTATACGACAAGGAGTGCCCAGCGTGCAATAACTACTGTCAGATGGTTCGCATTAAAGAATCGGTTGGTAGATTAGAACTGGTTGACGCGCGCGAAGACTCGCCTATCATGCAAGAGATTACTGCCGCTGGTCTCGATATCGATGACGGCATGGTGTTAAAGACAGGTGATCAGCTTTACTATGGGTCGGATGCAATACATGCCCTGTCTTTGATCAGTAGTCGGTCCGGATTGTTTAATCGGCTTAACTACTGGATGTTTAAATCCAGGCGTGCCTCGCATGTGCTTTACCCCATGCTGCGTTTCGGGCGGGCGATTCTCTTAAAGCTAATGCGAAAAACGAAAATAAACAATCTGGGTATTGCTGACAATGATCGGTTTTAAATTATTGTCATTGTGTTTGCGATGCAATCTCCAAACTGCGCTTATTCGCTCTAGAATCCATTTTTGCAACCAGATGTTTGATGGAGTTCGAATAGTATTCGAGTAACGGCAGCTCTTTTTGATTAACACTGAATTCGCCGTTAACATCGTTCAAGATATGCCTGAGTGTGAGCATTCGAACACCCACCGTTACTGCATAGTCCCTGTCAGCTCTTGGAATATACGCGCGGAAGCCAGCGTCTTCGAGTTGTTGCAATAAATTGAATACCTCACTTTTTAGCGAGAGTTCGTTATGTTTTGCCTCTGGATCACGTGCGAATACAGTGGCCACGAGCGCTACAGGCAAAATGGGTGTGATGTTTCCAATGCGCTCCATCAGATCATTGGCCAGAGGTTCTACATCTTGAAGGTAAGGCAGTTCTGATTTACTACCGTTCGCATCCTGTATCCATTTTGTTAACGATACGGGTTCTCCGAAATTAACACAGGCATAACCATAACGATAACGTTGCCCAGTAATAGCCTGCCAAATATTTTTGCCGAGAAAGGCGGCCGATTTGCGAAATGTATAACCAAGGCCCCGGCGCGGCAGCTTTTTTGCGTACCTGAGCAAACTGCGATCTTCAAGTACGCGATCGTAATTAATGCCTACAGGTATGAACACGATGTCGCGCTCGGTATTCGGATCAAAGCCGCGCACCAGATAGCCAAGTAGTCCAAGCTTGGGAGGCCCAAGCACACCATCACGGGAGAGCTTGCCTTCAGGAAAAATGGCCTGCGGCACTCCACCTTGCGCAGCCATTTGCACATAGACTTCGAGCACTCTGCGATACAAAGGATCGCCAGAGTCACGTCTGACGAAGTAGCCGCCCATGGCGCGAATGAGTTGCTGCAGCGGCCAAATACGAGCCCATTCACCCACTGCATAAGAAAGTGCGGTTCGCTCGGCGGCAAGGTAGGTTGCCAGAATATAGTCCATGTTGCTTCGGTGGTTCATAACAAACACCACGCTGCTGTGGTCAGCTAATTCTGCAAGCGCTTTGTCGTCAGCAAATCCCAATCGCACTCGATACAGTGCGTGGACCAGACGTTTAGCCGTCCAGTAAGCGGCCTTGAAATACACGATGGCATTGAACGCGGGGACAATTTCGCGCGCATAAGTCTGCACGTCACGCATTAATGCCTGGCGCGGCATGTCCCGTTCGTCAGCCAGTTCGTCAACCACGTCCATAACCCGGTCGTGATAAACCAGTCGGTCAATTAGCACTTCTCGGCGAGTTAATTTGAACGAGGGAATGCGAAGCGCAAGCTTGTTGTTGACTTCGTCGATAAGATTATTGGCGCGACGCCGAAAGAACCATTTGGCGGATGGCAGCAGAAAATGCTGCAACAACCACAACGCGGTGAACACGCCCAGCACAATCACCATCCAGAACGGGACTTGAACAGTACTGCTCATAAAATGACCATTTTTTAGTCTGATTTGACGGACTGGGTCGGGCAGTGTCGCATGTCGTACAAAGCGGGTGCAAATGCATGATCAAGCGGCAGCACGCCTCCGCACCGCCAACGGGTGGGAAACCAGCTACAATTCGCAGTGTTCGCGCAACTTTACACAGCTAAGCCGCGGCAATTTTCTCAATTCGGATTTCAAAATGACGCAACCTGTTGATCTGCCAGCGTGGCAGGCTTTAGGCCAGCACTTTCAGGCCTCCTCGAAAACGACACTGCGGGACCTGTTTGCCGCGGACAATGGTCGATTTGATCAGTTCCAACTCAATGCGGCCGGTTTGTTTCTGGATTATTCTAAAAATCACATAACCAAAGAAACCACTTCATTGCTGGTCCAGTTAGCCGATCAATCGCAACTACAAAACAAAATTGAAGCGATGTTCTCCGGTGACGTTGTTAACCCAACCGAGGGTCGGCCTGCACTCCACACTGCCTTGCGCAATCGATCTGACAAACCCGTTCTGGTTGATGGTTCAGATGTTATGCCTGGGATTAATAACGTTATCGATCGCATGCGGGCGTTTTCAGATCGAGTACGAAACGGTGAGTGGAAAGGCCATACCGGACAGGCGATAACTGATGTTGTCAATATTGGTATTGGCGGTTCCGATCTCGGCCCGCTGATGGCTTGTGAAGCACTGGATGCATTCGCACATGACAGGTTAAAGCTGCATTTTGTATCGAACGTTGATGGCTCGCACCTCGCGTCGACAATCAAACACCTTAACCCTCAATCAACTCTGTTTATCATCGCTTCAAAAACCTTCACCACTCAGGAAACACTGGCAAACGCCAATTCGGCGAAACAATGGTTTCTCGAATCTGATGCTGAGCAAGGTGATGTGGCAAAGCACTTCGTCGCCTTGTCGACCAACACTGAACGTGTAACTGAGTTTGGGATTGACTCTGTCAACATGTTTGAATTCTGGGACTGGGTGGGTGGCCGTTACTCATTGTGGTCAGCTATCGGACTGCCGGTTATGCTGTGCATTGGTGCCGAGCGCTTCGTTCAGTTTCTTGAAGGCGCGCACGCCATGGATGAGCATTTCAGAACAGCGCCACTGGCCTCGAACATGCCGGTAACAATGGCGTTACTGACTATCTGGTACAACAATTTCCATTCGGCACACAGTCATCTTATCGCACCCTACGATCAATACTTGCATCGCTTTCCAGCCTACCTTCAACAGCTAACCATGGAGAGTAACGGTAAGTCTGTGCACGTCGATGGAAGCCCGATCAGTTGTGATACCGGTCCTATTGTTTGGGGCGAGCCGGGTACTAACGGACAACATGCGTATTTTCAGTTGGTCCATCAAGGTACGCACATTATACCGACTGATTTTATATTACCCATGGAAAGTCTTAACCCGATTGGAAACCACCATGAACTGCTAATGGCGAATTGCTTTGCACAATCAGAAGCATTAATGATGGGTAAGAACAGCGAAGAGCTTACGCTAGAGATGCAATCTGCGGGAGCTGGCCCTGATGAAATTGACCGATTGACCGGACACAGAACATTTGCGGGTAATCGACCCAGCAACACAATTATGATGCAGCGTCTGGATGCACGTGCTTTAGGTGCGCTGATCGCCTGTTATGAACACAAGGTGTTTGTTGAATCAGCAATATGGGATATCAACCCGTTTGATCAGTGGGGAGTCGAGCTCGGGAAGCAGCTTGCCAGTGCAATTCAAACCGAGTTGGCAGGCGGGAAGAGCGTCACCGGGCATGATGCTTCAACCAATGGATTGATAAACCGTACTTTGAAAATGCGAAATCTGCATGCGTAAAGCATGATTGCTTTTAACGACTAATACAGACGCCCTTACATTGGGTAAAAGAAAAATGGCCAGTAAAAAAACCAAGTCCAAAAAGAAAACGTCGAATAAAAAGACGTCGAAAAAGCGCGCCGCCAAAGCAGTTTCTGCTGACACATTCGGAGCGATGGAGGTCGAAGAGCTCTCGCTCAGCGCTTACACTGAAAAAGCGTATCTCGACTACTCCATGTATGTCATTCTCGATCGAGCTTTGCCGCATATTGGAGATGGATTAAAGCCGGTCCAGCGCCGAATAATCTATGCCATGTCCGAGCTGGGATTGTCGGCAACCTCCAAGCACAAAAAATCGGCTCGAACAGTTGGTGATGTGCTGGGTAAGTATCATCCGCATGGCGATAGTGCCTGCTACGAAGCCATGGTGCTAATGGCACAACCCTTCACGTATCGATATACGCTGGTTGATGGGCAGGGTAACTGGGGTTCTCAGGATGATCCGAAGTCGTTTGCCGCAATGCGCTATACCGAATCCAAGCTTACTCGTTTCTCTAAATCATTATTACAGGAACTTGGTCAGGGCACCGTTGACTGGGCCCCCAACTTTGACGGCACAATGGAAGAGCCAAAGCTCTTGCCGTCGCGTTTGCCACACATTTTGTTAAACAACACTACCGGCATAGCGGTCGGTATGGCAACTGATATTCCGTCGCACAATCTGGTGGAAGTGGGCAAAGCCTGTATTCATTTGCTGGATAAGCCCAAAGCCAAACTTGAAGATTTACTCACTTATATAAAGGGCCCGGATTACCCGACTTTGGCAGAAATCATTTCGACGCCCGAAGATATTCGCAGCATTTATGAAACCGGTCATGGTGGTTTGCGGGCCAGGGCGGTGTATGAAAAGGAGGACAGCGATATTATCGTGACCGCATTGCCTTATCAGGTATCCGGTTCGAAGGTGCTGGAACAGATTGCGGCACAAATGCAGGCCAAGAAGTTGCCCATGGTCGAGGATTTACGTGATGAGTCAGATCACGAAAATCCAACACGCCTGGTCATTACACCGCGAAGCAATCGGGTAGATGTCGAGAGCCTCATGCAGCATCTGTTCGCCACAACCGATCTTGAGCGAACCTATCGTGTCAACATGAATATGATCGGGCTTGATGGTCGACCACAAGTCAAAAGCCTTCTCAAAATTCTTAAGGAATGGTTGAGTTTCAGGCTTGAAACCGTTCGCCGGCGCTTGCAGTGGCGTTTGGATAAAGTAGAGAAGCGGCTGCATATATTGGCCGGTTTACTGGTTGCGTACCTGAACATCGATGAAGTCATTCGTATTATTCGAAACAATGACGAACCAAAACCGGTTCTGATGAAGAGGTTCAAAATTTCTGATATTCAAGCCGAAGCCATTCTTGAACTCAAGCTAAGAAACCTTGCCCAACTTGAAGAGATGAAAATTCGGGGTGAGCAGGATGAGCTTGAGCAGGAACGCGACAACTTGCAAACCACGCTTGGTTCAGATCGCCGAATGAAAACGCTGATTAAAAAAGAGCTTCAGGAAGATATCGAAACCTACGGTGATGAGCGCCGCTCGCCCATTGTTCAACGTGACGCAGCACAGGCAATATCAGAAGCTGATCTAATTCCGAGTGAACCGATAACGGTTGTGCTGTCGCAACGTGGTTGGGTACGGGCTGCCAAAGGTCAGGAAGTTGATCCAACTACATTAAATTATAAGGCGGGTGATGAATTTCAAAGTGCCGCCATCGGTCGTACTAATGGGACTGCGATGTTCCTCGATTCCACTGGTAGAGTTTACTGCGTACCGGCACACGGTTTTCCATCTGCGCGTGGTCTTGGTGAGCCCATTAGTGGGCGCCTGAAGCCACCCGATGGTGCCAAATTTGTTAGCGTGATGATGGGTGCGGATGACGATCGTTATCTATTCTCCACCAGCGCTGGCTACGGATTTGTGGCCCGGCTTGGCGACCTGATCAGCCGCAACAAAGCAGGCAAGGCAGTTATATCGGTACCTGCCGGTGCGTCCGTGTTGCCAGCGATTAAGGTGAATTCGTTAACTGACGACATGGTCGCATCAATCAACAGCGGCGGGAGCATGCTGGTGTTCCCGGTCGGTGAATTGCCGGAAATGGCGAAGGGCAAGGGGAACAAAATATTCAATATACCGTCTAAGAAATTCAAAGCCGGTGAAGAATCGATGGTTGCACTGAGTGTTGTGCCTCCCAAAGGCAAACTCCGTATTACCAGCGGTAAACGACATACCACGATCAAGTTTTCTGAACTGGATAATTACACAGGTACCCGTGGTCAACGCGGTCGCAAGTTGCCCAGAGGCTTTCAGAATGTTGCTCGTGCTGAACTGGAGTAAGCCCAACGGATTGCCTGAATAAACAGTGTTTAGCCAGGAAATCGAATGAGGATAAAAACAATAAAATCAACTTTACCGCTACTATTGCTGCTGATCGCTTTTGGGAATGTATCAGCACAAACAACGTTAAACGGCAGAGTGGCCATACCGCACAGCATCGTTGCTGAGGCGGATGGACAGGGCGTGGTAAAGGCGATGCTCTCGTGTGCAACCAGCCGGTATGCGCACGCTGTATTAGGCGATGCAATAGAGGCTGGTTGTCTGGTTGTGGAAGATGATTCAGGCGCCTTTCATTTGCTTGAACTACCAGAATCGCAAGTGTTTGAAGATCTAATTCCCCGAATCGCCGATGTGGATGGTAACGGTATTAACGATGTCGTGGTTGTTCGAAGCGATGCAAGTAGCGGTGCGGCACTGGCCATTTATACCCTCAATAACAACGCTGTGGAACAGTTGGCTGCCACACCACCGATTGGAACGGCCTTTCGCTGGCTCGCACCGGTCGGCATTAGCGACTTTAACAACGATGGCCGACTCGATGTGGCCTACGTACAAACTCCGCACATTGGTGGCATATTAAAGGTGTGGTCAATAACCAATAATGGTTTTGAACTGATAGCTGAGCGAAGAGGTTTTTCCAACCACGGAATTGGCTCGAGTCGGGTATCCACGGCCAAACTGGTGGACCATAATAACGATGGTGTTATCGACATTGCATTGCCGGATCAGCGTCGTCAGAAAACGGTTTGGATAACCCTGTCACCTGAGCTTGCCATTATTGATGAGCAGCCTTACGACTTATCGTATTTTGATTAGTTTGCGTTTGGCAGACTGAATAAGGCTTGTATTAACTGGGAAATGTTGAAGCAGGTCGAAAAAGTCTACACTTCCCGATAAATCATGGTGCCGGCAGCTCCAGCCATTGTTAGAGCAGCGCCTCGATGTAAGCGCTTCTGCGCCGCAGAACTCGACAATAATTGCCGGATGGCAATTGCGCCAAGAATAAATACAGCGCCAACAGCCAACAACACCATAATGGTGACCGGTACGAGCACACCTGCCCAGCTTGCGAAAGAGATTGTGTTCAGGTCAAGCACCAGCGGCAACAATGCCAGATAAAATGCAATGGTTTTAGGGTTGCCCAACGTGATTGCCAAACCCGATAAGCCAGCGGTGCCCAGCTGTTGTCTTGTTTTGTTATTTGTCGACATATCATGATGCTCAGCCGTCCAGAATTGCCAGGCGAGATACAACAAATAGGCAATTGATCCCCAACGGATGAACGTGAACAGCGCGCTAAAGCTATTGGCGATAATGGCAAGGCCAAATACTGCGAATGATAAATACAACAAGTCTCCCACAATTAGACCGCCCAGCATGGCAAATCCGGCTCGGGCGCCAGAACCGACACTACGGGCAACCAACGCAGTCATTCCCGGTCCGGGAATTGCTGCAGCTACGCCCAGAGCCAATACGTAAGCCACGATATCGGTGAAAGTAATCATAGTGGCAGATGTTAAAATGCGGCTTATTCGAAAAAGTATAATACAAGTATGTACAGATTAACTGCGGTCGCCGCCGCATTTGCGACTTTGCTCCACGGTGTGGCCTTTGCGTTAGGAAAATTCGTGGCCGATGTACAGATACAACTGGTGTTTGCCGTATTCTACCTTGTACTCGCATTTCTTCTGTTCTCGCAAAAGCGACTGGCAGCCTGGTCCACATTTTTTGTTGCATTGGCAGGTTTAATCGTTTCCATACTGTCAGTTAATTCCGGTAGCCATGCCCCTGAGAATGTTTTCTATGCGTTGGCTGTGCTCAATGTCATTGTTGCCGCATGCGCCATGATGATTCTATGGCGTCCAAAAGCTGTACCTTAGCTGTGTTTATTCGCCTGTTCACGTGCAAGTGTGTTGATGAGACCGCATGATCGAAATCGAAATTTTCGGCCGTCACACTTCTTATAACGTTCAGAAAGTACTCTGGCTAGCAGATGAGCTTGAGCTGAAATATGCTCATACTGAAGTCGGCGGTCGGTTTGGCGGAAACGACAGTGCTGAATTCCTGCAAATGAATCCAATGGGTAAAGTACCGGTATTGCGTCATGGCGATAAAATTGTGTGGGAGTCCAACACCATCGTTCGCTATCTTGCTAGCTGTTTTGCTGAAGATACCTGGATGGCGTCTTCGACGTTTGACAGAACGTTGCACGAGCGCTGGATGGATTGGTCTGTTGAGAAATTGGAACCGGCTTTTGTAAAAGTGTTCTGGGGGCATTATCGCTGCCTGCCAGAGAAACGAGACCACAGTGCTATTAGCGAGGGTGTTGATGAGTTTGAACAGGGCTTATTGCAAATAGCCGCGCAGTTATCTGACAAGCAATACCTACTGAGTGACAGGCCATCCGTTGCTGATATTGCCATTGGCGTGTATCTGCATCGCGCCTGGTCCATTGACCTGGAAATTACATTTCCCGACTCAGTGCTCGCGTGGTATGAACGGTTGTCTCAGCGACCAGCATACCAACGATGGGTTATGAGTGATTTTCAAGAGTTGCAAGGTCGATCAGATTACTAATGGGGCACAGCGCTCCAATACGATCGGTCAGCCTGGTTTTCACGTTATCAACAGAAACACTAGTGTGCTTCTAATCGAGCTACCACTTCATCAACACTGATTCGTGTTTTGGCGGGTAGCGACATGGTATTGATACGAACATCCTTGTCGGAGTCTATTAATCCATCGAGTGAACCAAGCCATTCTCTAACGCGATTTGCTGCATCTCTTGAGGTGGGTTCAATGTCGCTGGATTGAATCAACAACAACGCGTTTGAATTAACCTGATCGAGAATTGTGCCTTGTTGCATCTGGTTTCGCAGTGCATCCTTGGCTCGACTTAATGTCAGTTCCTGAACACTCGTATCTGAATCCTGAATATCCGGGTTTGGTTTCTCAGTTAGGATGCGTACCAACATGGCGGTGAATCGAGGTGCTTTAATTTCTGTATGCAACAATTTTTGTAATCGTGCCATGACCGTTGGTTGAAATTGAGTATCCGTTTCAGAATCTTCCAGCGTGTGATCAGCAGGGATGTTTTGTATTACGGGTTCTTTAATGCAGTTCAAGTCGGCTTCGTTCAGCTCGCTTGATGTGTGCTCGGTATCGTTGCTTGCCGTAATAGCAAACGAGCGCTTGTTGTGTTTTAGCGAGGACTTTAAATTTGTGATTTCCTTTTCGAGCTGATTAACTCGCGCTGCGTACCAATTCGTTGTCAGCTGCGTGACGCACTCGTCGATCAGGCGACCGATTGCATGCTGGGCTGCCACTGGCCTTTGCAGGCTGATGGCATCGGTTGCACCTTGTTGCAACCAGTTGCTGAGTTTTCCGGTTTTACGTGAAACCGATAACACAAGCAGTCGCATGTCAGGATAATGGAGCGTGCAAGCCGGTAAGGTTTGCTCGCGATTTTCTACCACAACGATGCACAGGTGGCAGGCGGCACCGCTAATTAGGTGCCTGAGAAGGCTTTGCTCATTTCGCACGGCTGTGACACTGCCCACCCGTTTGCTAACCCCCAGCCAGCTGCTCACCAGCTTGTGGTGTTCATCCTGTTGGGCCAGCACCATGCAACTTAATGGTGGGATATTTTGGTTCACAATGGAGACTCTGTTGTCCTTAAGCCAGCTATTTTTGAGCGCTTGAGAAACGCTCAAGCACCAAAAGGAGTGTAGCTCTCTACACGGAAATTGCACGTCTCTGGTGGTATGAAATTAGCGCGCTGGTGCGCTGCGGTGATTAAGCGCGCTATAATGTGGTCAAGACGGGCAACGCAACCTCAGAAACGTATTTATGGCCAATTACAACACTAATGAATTCAAGGGTGGTCTGAAGATCATGCTCGACGGCGACCCGCACACCATTGTGGAAAATGAGTTCGTCAAACCCGGGAAGGGTCAGGCATTTACGCGTACCAAAGTCCGTAATCTGAAAACAGGGCGGACGGTAGAGCGAACCTTCAAATCAGGTGAATCGGTCGAGGGTGCGGATGTCATGGATACGGAAATGCAATACCTGTATTCAGACGGTGAACTGTGGCACTTCATGGATCCTAAATCTTTCGAGCAACTGGCTGCTGATAAAACAGCGATTGGCGACAGTCACCTGTGGTTAATTGAGGAGGCCATGTGTGAAGTAACCTTGTTCAATGGTCAGCCTTTGGCAGTGTCGCCGCCCAACTTTGTAGAAATGGCTATCAAGCAAACCGATCCCGGTCTTCGCGGTGATACGGCAACCGGTGGTACGAAACCGGCTTATATGGATACGGGTGCGGTCGTCAAAGTGCCCTTGTTTATCGAAGAGGGTGAGTTGATCAAAATCGATACTCGCACTGGCGAGTATGTTTCGCGTGTTAAATCGTAAATCTGATATTGCTTGTCTGTTCGTGTGAGTAGTACGGCCTGGCGCCCTGGAGCGTCGCTCGCTGTTTTGCAACAAGCTTCGAAGCTGCGGAATTGCATTCGAAGCTACATGCAAGAGAGCGATGTGTTGGAAGTGGTCACTCCTGCATTGTCTCGAGCTGCTGCAACCGATCCGAACATACATAGCTTTCAGGTTGGCGATCGTTACTTGCATACCTCGCCGGAATTCCCAATGAAACGACTGGTTGCTGCTTATGCGACCGATATCTATCAAATCGCTACCGTTTTTCGTGATGGTGAAGCAGGGCGATTCCACAATGCCGAATTCAGTTTGCTCGAATGGTACCGAGTTGGATTGAATCACGTGGAACTCATGGACGATGTAAGCGCGCTGCTTGGCAGAGTGTTAAGTGTGTTTGGTCTGTCCTGTCTTACTCCGGCAACAGTGCGCTATACCGATGCGGTTTCCGGTGTGTGTGGAAAAGCGTTCGATAAAATTGGCCCGGTTGATATTGAGCGTGTATTTTCAGAGAACAATCGATCTTACCCTGTATCTATTGGTTCTGATCTTGATGCAGCGATGGACTTGCTGATGGATGAATTTGTTGTATCCGAATTTTCTGATAGTCAACCAACTTACGTTGTTGACTATCCCGCATCGCAAGCGGCCCTTGCTAAAATCGCCAAAAACAACGACAACACAATAGTAGCTGAGCGCTTTGAACTTTACTGGGGAAAGTTGGAGCTTGCTAATGGCTTTCACGAACTGTGTGATCCTAAAGAGCAGCTGGAAAGATTCCAGAACGAACAGCGCATTCGTGTAGAGCGCAAGGAAAAATCGGTGCCGCTGGACGAACATTTAATCGATGCTTTGTCTAATGGATTACCGGATTGTGCTGGTGTTGCCCTGGGCCTCGATCGTTTAATGCTATTAATCAGTGGTGCCGAACATATTGATGATGTACTGGCTTTTTCGAGCGCGCGCGCATGAACGTACTCCGAGTCATTGACATTGGCATGGAACACTTGCAAGCACTATTCTCACAGCATGGTTTACTCATAGAATTGGTTGAGGCTGGTTGTGAGATTCCAGGCAGCCATTGGGGGGATGATGAAGCCGGGCTGATTGCCAACACCCTATACGCCAGACTGGATACACCAATCCATTCTGTGCTACATGAGGGTTGTCACTGGTTGTTAATGGATGAACAAAGAAGGCAAACACTGCATACCGATGCGGGCGGTAGCGCCATGGAAGAAAATGGTGTGTGCTACCTGCAAATCCTGCTTGCCGATCAATTGAATGGCGTGGGCAGTGCTCGAATCATGGCTGATATGGACGCGTGGGGATACTCGTTCCGTCTTGGTTCTACCAAGGCATGGTTCGAAAACGATGCAAGCGATGCTTTGGATTTTTTACGCGCAAAAAATATTGACTACGTATGAAAAAAGTCATTATTACAGGAGCAAGCGGTTACTTATCGCAAGCGTTAATACCGGTTGTCGCAAAACGGGCTGATGTAATCGGTCTTGCCCGGAATGCCAATGTAATACACAGCCAAGCCAATGCGATATCAGTTGATATTACCGATCGTGGGGCGCTACTGGATATAGTAAAGACTGAGCAGCCTGATGCGATCATTCACTGTGCGGCGTGTAATCCGGGTGGAAGCGATGAAGATATGTTTGCTATTAACGAAATTGGCACCGGCCATGTAGCTGAAGCGTCTCGTGAAACAGATTGTCGCCTCGTAGCAGTTTCTTCCGACACGGTTTTTAATGGCCATGCGGCTCCGTATGCTGATGATGCACCTACGTCGCCGCTGCCGGAAAACGCTTATGCAGTAAGTAAAGCCCGTGGTGAAGCCTTAATCAGATCTTATATGCCTTCAGCCATAATTGTGCGTACCTCGTTGATCTACGGAACGCAGACGATGGACAGAGGAACCGAAGGGTTCGTTAAGCGCCTTAATGCTGGTGACACACTTAAATTATTTACCGATGTTATCAGGCAGCCTGTGGAATGCACTGCGCTGTCGCAAAGTATATGTTCGCTGGCTCTTGATCATTTGAATGAATCCGGGACCATGAACATAGTGGGTGATGAATCCATGAGCCGATACGAATTTGGTGTGCGAATGCTTGATCATTGGAACATTGACTACGCCGATCGGTTAGAAGCGGTTAGCGGTGTTGGGATTGCCGGTTTACCGATCGATTTACGTGTTGTAATGCGCAGAGCAAAGGAGCTGGAGTTGCCAACCCCAGGTGTGTCGGCAGTGTTGAGTCGTGCAATTTCTTGATTTTAAATTCCGGATAGCTCTTGCTGCATCGAATTAGCGGCTTCTGGCGTAGGTGAATTCATGTTGTACCATCGCAATAGTAAATAGCATCAAATCATCTACGTCGCTACTAACTGTTACCGAGTCAATATGGATGCTTGGTTCACTGGTGGTAGTAAACCATTTTTTTAGCCGGCCAAGTTTTGTATTGGGAAGTGGAGATTCTTCCGCTTGTTCTATAACTCGCGAACCGTAATTTGCGTAAAGCAGGTTTTCACCGTTCAATACAATATAGTATTCGTCTACTGCATCATACTCATCCAGTGCGTTTACTAGCTTGTCCATTTTGCTGTCGCTTTTTTTCACAAACGCTCTTTTGGTAGAGAGTTCAGTGCCATTGCTTTCATTGACAACGCGTATTCCTGCCTTTTGTCTCAAGAATATAGTGAGTACAACTTCGTCTTTGTCATCGAGCAGGGTAAAACCATTATTAAGCAACTTTCGATTCGGCTTCATCAGATAGACACTTGGCTTGTCAGACCTTATATCTTCCAATTCGACTTTTTCACCAAAATAGTGGCCAAACGTATCAGCAGTAAACATGACTTCGTTATCTGCGCTCTCCATGGTGTAGGTACGCTGGAATCCTTTGAGCCTGCCACTACCGCTGGTATAGATAATCGTACGGAATCTCGAATCTGAATTATTGTTGGGTAACGCTTCAGCGAATGCGCTATTGGTAGTCATATGATTGCGTCTGATGAAAGCGGATAAGGCTGTCAAGGGTTTACTGGCAAAAAATGTGCCGGATAAAAACTAAATCCACTCCTTTATCTAGGTGCAATTTCCTAAAAACTGACCCATACGAACCGCATCCCCGCTAGCCATGTCGACACGCCATTTGGCCGGATTTTCCAGTAGAACAATGATTGTTGAGCCCATGTTAAAGCGGCCCATCTCATCGCCCCGGTTTAAACTGAGCGCGTCTTCTGTAGCGTAATCTATACGCGATATCTGTTTGCCTTTTGGTGGTGTAACAAGTCCGTGCCAAACGGTCTCAATTGCAGCAACATTAATGGCTCCAACCAGTACCAGAGCCATGAGACCGTATTCGGTTTCAAACTGTGCAACAACTCGTTCATTGCGCGCAAACAAATTATTGAGGGTTCGTACTGTGTGCGGTCCAACACTGAAAAGGCGCCCCGGTACATGTGTTTGACTTTTTAATTGTCCGCTAACAGGCATATGCAGGCGGTGATAGTCTCGTGGAGAAAGATAGATAGTGGCAAATCTGCCATTGTTTAGCCGCTCTGCAGCTTGCTGATCGCCACCGAGCAGAGTTAGCAGAGAATAGTCTTGTTTCTTGGCTTGAAAAATTCTGCCCGAATCAATGTTGCCAATAGCTGAGATTCGACCATCGGCCGGACAAGCTATTTCACCCACACCTTCGGTAATCGGCCTGGCATCAGAGGATAAGGCACGTGTAAAAAAGGCATTGAATGTACGGTAGTGCGCAAGATCTGGCTCAACCGCATCGTTCATCTCAACATTAAATATACGGGCGAAGCGTTTGATCGCAGGCAGCGTCAATCTTGACTCCTGTCGAGTCAGCCAGAAGACAAGCCGTGATATCAGATGATGTGGCAGGGGATAAAGTGGTAGCGTCTTTAGCCAGTCTGCCAGCATCTTGGGATTCTCCGCGTTATTACCGAAAGTCAGGCAACTTGCTCAATGAACGGTTTTAGTTTGTCCGGTATGCATATCGCCGTCTTTTTTCATGTTTTCATGACTTTCAATGGCCATCTTGGCCTTATCGTCTTTGGACATTTCACCATGTGATGAACCTTCGGTATGCATTCCGGGTTTTTTTACAGGCATTTCGATAAGCATGTCGCCAATAGAGGTGGACAAGATAACATCGACTAAGTCATTTTCTTTAAGGGGGCCGGTTAGCTCCATTAGCATGAGATGATACGAGCCATGTTTGAATTCAAGTTTTTCTCCTGATTTAACCGTTACTGAATCCAGTTTTTCCATGGAAGCAACATCATTCTTGATCCTGGACAAGTGGATTTCTACTTTGGCGATAGTCGGACTGTATGCACCGTTTATAATGATGTCCTTGTCAGACTCATTAACCAATGTTAAGTACCCGGCAGTCACTTTGGCACCCGGCGGTGTTGCAGATACTACCGGGTCGATAATCATTGGAAAGTCAGTCGCAAAGACTGAAGCGGACCACAGGCCAAGAAAAATAATTAGATTTCGCATTGTGTTCAGTAGCAATCAGGTTGTTAAAGTTGCCGTGTGACGTCGAGAGTGTCAGCCTGAGACGTTAACACGTAAAGGTGCTTGTAAGCATAACAAGTCGGAACGACTGGACAACGCAACCACCTAATTAAAGTTTGTCAATAGTGTTTTCAAATCGGCCGCAATCGTATCGGCTTTGTGTGGCGCGTTCAATTTGGCGCGAACGCGCAGCTCAGGGTCAATCACCAGCATGGATGCAGTGTGGTCAACCGAGTACGTGTTATCGCCGGAGCTGGAAGCGGTATAGCTTGCAACAATGCCTAGTGACCGGGTGAGTTCGGTTATGTCAGTCAAATCGCCCGACCCGCCAATAAACTCTTCGTTGAAATAAGCGACATACTCGGTCATTTTTTCAACTGTGTCGCGTGCCGGGTCAACGGTAATAAACCAGACTTGTGGCATCGGTAAGGTTTCATTTGCGAACTGAGTTACCACGCCATTCATTTCTGCCAATGTAATTGGACAAATATCCGGGCAATTAGTGAAACCGAAAAACAGCACGGTCCATTTGCCTTTCAAGTCAGCTTCTGTGAGTGGTTTGTTACCTGCTTGCAGTAGGGAAAACGGCGGGACGCTTTTAAAGTCGTCCGGAAACAAGGTTGAATTTTCCAGCTGTGATTCAATTTTGCTTAATTGTGCATGTTGCTCAGTGGGCTGATCGCTGGATGCATTGTTGCTCTTGTCGCCAATTCGCAGGCTTCCGGCGAACACGCCGGCTGCAATAGCTACGCAGGCGATGAGCAACATCGGCACCCAGTTTTTGGCACGCTTTGGATTATCGTTTGATATGTTTTTCACGGTTTTCTAATTAGCCTCGTCGGTAAATGCCGTTACAGCCGATGGTTTCAATGCAAGGAGATGAATTCTCGACATTGGTAAAGGCCGGAAATTGAAGGTGTCAGGCTTTAAACGAATGAGAAGCTTGAAATCATTCGTTCTGCTTTCATCCATCAACTAAACAGTGCTGCTGAGGTGAAAAACGCCCGTCAATGTTTAAAACCGGCTGTTTCTGAAAAGAGGCTGTATTTTCATTCACGGCTCCAATTATACTGAAGAGTACGAGTCAATGGTTGCAGCCAATGCCTGAAATATCTGTATTACAGCCCGGATCACCACTGGATGTTGGCGGTGCCATCAATATAGCCGCCGCTGCGTTTGATCAGCACTCGCTGGTTTACGGTCATGGCACTGACGATGCTGTGTCTGAGGCCAGCTGGCTAATTATGTATGCCTTGGGATTGTCACCTGTGACAGCGCCAGATTATCAGCAAGCTTTAACCGACTCAGAAATTCTGCGCTGCAATGCCATTTTAAGTCGTCGGATCAATGAACGTATTCCTGCGGCTTACATTACCGGTACTGCCTGGTTTGCCGGTTTGTCGTTTAAATCAGATGATCGCGCATTGGTGCCTCGTTCACCGCTGGCAGAATTTATACTGCACGACTTTTTCGAGTTAATTGAAGTTGAAAGCGTTGCCAGCATTCTGGATTTATGTACCGGAGGTGGTTGTATTGGAATTGCCTGTGCGGTTCAGGTACCACATGCAGCAGTCGATGCTAGCGACCTCTCACTCGATGCATTGAATCTGGCCGCAGAAAATGTGGCCAGTCATAAGCTTCAGCAGCGAGTCAATCTGGTGCACAGCTCGTTGTTTGAAAACGTATCTGGTTCTTACGATCTGATTATCTCCAACCCACCTTATGTCGATGCCAATGATATTCAACAAATGGGCGAAGAATTCGAGCATGAACCTTTGATGGGACTTGCTGCTGGCCACGATGGCTTGGATTTAGTGAGGCAAATGTTGGCCGACGCTGCCCGATTTCTTAACGCTCGGGGTTTACTGGTCGTTGAAGTTGGTAACAGTGCGCAGGCGCTGGAAGAAGCCTATCCCGACGTTCCGTTTTTATGGCTGCAATTTCAGAATGGTGGGTCGGGTGTGTTTGCATTAACACGAGAGGAACTGGTTGAGTACGCGGTTCAAATTGAAGCTGGTTTAAAAACCAGTTTGTAAAATGCGGCTGGCCGCAGTGATGCCGACCAGCCGAAGGGGGTAAATCGTTTTATGTTTGTTGGTATCGTGCTGTGTTTAATGCGGTGTTATCGCAACTGAACTTTCAGTTGGAAAAACATAACCGCGTTGCTGTGTGAACCAGCGTAATCAATCTCGGGCGAACCGGTAACGTTCAGGCTGGCACGCTTGGACAAAGCCACTTCCATTAC
>CALJNA010000043.1 GCA_937981955.1 uncultured Granulosicoccaceae bacterium | reverse complement strand
TGCTGTCCTTGCTGTCCTTGTTGTCCTTGTTGTCCTTGTTGGCCTTCCTGACCTTGTTGGCCTTCCTGACCTTGTTGGCCTTCCTGACCTTGTTGGCCAGCTTGTTCCAGTTGTTGTCGCAGATTGCGAATCTGATTCAATGCATCTGCAACTTGCATATCACTGTTGTCGACTGGATTGATACCTTCATTTCTTGCCACATCGGCTGCGTCTTGCAACCGGTCGCGTAAATCCCGGATCGCATTGGTCACCAGACTTTCAGTTGGCAGTGCAGTTGCAAGCGACCCATTCTCGATCGCATCACTGGAAATACCCAACATAGCCGATGCCTGACTTTCATCGAGTTCATTGATCGCTTCATCGAGTTCATCGCCTGTTTGCTGCGCCTGTTCACCAAATCGACTTGAGAGCTCTGCCAAATCGTCACGCAGCTCATCTAGTTCTTTTTGCAAATCGCGTTTCTGCTCCGCAAGTGCTCTGGATTGTTCTCTATCCAGACCCGGTGAATAAACACCGGCATTGCGCGATTGAACAGCCCGTTCCATTGCATCTCTTAGCAGGGCTTCGGTGCGTCTTTGCTCGCGTAGAATTTCGTCTGCTTCGGCTACTGCGTCTTCAATGCCGTTGAGTAAATCAGCGGCACGTTGTTCAGCCAGCTCATCGACAGCTTCTTGCAAAGCATCACCAGCAGAGGCTTGGGATGATTCACCGTCTGCATTCTCCGCCTGTTCTGTTTGCTCATTCTGCAGTGCTTGTTCCAGTGATTCCTGCGCACGTTCCAGCCGCTCTACTGCATCATCTATGGCGCGCTGAGCGTCTGAATCGGCACCAGACTCATTCGAGGCTTGTTCCGATCCTGATTCTTCCGTTTGACCGGCCTGCTCCTGCAACTCTTCCAATTCACGCCTTAACTCTTCAAGATCGCGAGAAAGTTGCTCCTGTCGCCAGCGCTCTTCTCTCGTCAGCTGTTGCTCGTTACGTCTGCGTTCTTCTTCAAGTTCTTGTTGGCGACGAGCCAGTTCGGAGAGTTTTTCAAAAATATCATCCAGTTGTTGAGATGGACTTTGGTCAACACCACGATCAGGTTGTTCGTATTGATTGCGAGCAAGGTCCATCTCTAACTCGAACATCTCGGCCATATCCTTGCCCGGTTGGCCCTGGCCACCACCGCCCTGACCTTCTTGCTGGGTCAGACGTATATCTGCGAATAAAGCCTCCGCACGCTGCAGCAGTTGCAGAGCCTGTTGTTGTGGCTGAATGGCGTCAGCAAATTCCAGTGCTTCCAGCGCAGTTGCCGAAGGCTCCATTGCATCAGCTGCCTGACGAAGATATTCGACGAACTGTCTGATTTCATCACCTTGTTGAACAAGTTCGCGTGCCTCAGATCGATCTGCCAGTGTACGGGCCTGCTCCGCCAAAGTGACCTGCAGTTCGGCAAGCAACTTTCCATTGTCGCTATGGGGTGTTGCATCCCCGCCACCGGCTTCTGTTGCACGTTGTAAATTCCATGTTGCAATGAGTATTTCCTTTTGGCGCCGGGAAATCTCGCTTCCCTCGTTTGCAGATTCTCCACCGCCACCACCGCCGCCTGAGCTGGTACCTTGAGAGAAACGGCGATCAAACGGACGAACATCGATAAGCAGCATGTCGGTCTCTGCAGTGCTGTCATGATCGTTTGCTCTTGCGTAGTAACTGATCAGATCACCTGGCTGCATAGGCACACCCATGCGCTCAACACCATCGACAAGCTCCTTACCAAGTTGTTCCAGACTAAAAACATACTCTGCTGTTTGAGATGGGCCGGGATTCTCTGCCGTCATGTCGATCGTTTGCCACGGACCGGCATTCACCGAGAACAACAGTTCAACCGATTCAATGGCAAAGTCGTCAACAGCAACCACTCTGACAACCACCTCTTCTACCGGGGACGCACTGACATCTCTGCCGGGAAGATCAATACGTATTTCCGGGGGCTCATCGCCTTGCACGACCACGGCGTATTCGGCGCTTATCGGAATATCCCGGCCAAGCATGCGATCCATCAGCTGGTATTGCGACTGCGCGACTATGGGCAGCGTAACCGAGTATCGATTTGGAGCAGAGTCGTTTTGCATCAAAGTCAATTGCTGATCGCCATATTGTAGAAAACCATCTTGTAGTGGTTTGTCCGTGACGAACGACAAGGTGGCAACAGTTCCTTTTACCCCGCCTATACGGCCAACGTCACGTTTCTCCTCAGGCGCTATTCGGGTCCATTCAGGGTATTCAAATGATGCGTTGATAATATCGACTTTGGCCGGTACGACCACACCCACCTTGTACTGAGGGCTTTTGCTATAAGCAGCACTGAAATAATATTCAAGCGGCTGCACAACTCGGAACACAGTAAACTCAAACTCGTTGGCGCTCTTAGGCTTGATGACACTCGATTGCCACTCACCTCCGTCCATGCGAACGTGCAAGGTGATTTCATTCTCTGAAAAACCTTCAAGTCTGGCGGTCAAATCCAGATTCTCACCGGATAGCAATTGCGTATCGCCAGGTGAAACGTCAATGCTGCGAGTGACAACCAGGCCAGGGGTTTTCCAACCTGACCAGATATGTTGCGCTGCGTTTTGCCATTCAACCGGCGCACGTTGAAAGAAACCAACACTGACAAACAAAAGACTGGCAATGGCAACGATTGGCCACAAAATGGCTGACATCGGTACTATGCGGTAGATTGGAACACGCTTTGCCACGTTCAATCCATCCTGGGCCAGCAACGGGAGAAACTTATGCTCCGGCGAGTTCTTTTGCGTATCCAGATACGTTTGCACTCGTCCATCAAATGCCGCATCTGAAGATTCGACAAGAGTTGCACCATGGTCTTTGCGCAAGCGACTCACTGGTTTGAACAACCAGTATGCGAACGCGAAAATAGCAGCAAAAATCAGTGTCAGTCTGGTCGCGTTTGTTAAATCTGGTGTGAAACCACGTACCAGACCAATCAGCACACCCATTGCCGTTATCGCCAGCAGCAGCAGCAACAGCCATGCAGCCCAAACCAGCACAATACGCGTGTTTTCTCGCCGCCGTGCCCGGCCAAGGTAGTTTGAAAATCGACTTTGCGAATCAGATTCCAGGTTCACAGTCCGTCTCTCCGCACCCACAACATGCGATTCGCCAATAAGGATTCTATTAACAAAAACAAACAAGCTGCAGGTAATAACCAACGCCAAAGCGTTTGTTTATCATCTTGTTCAACACTAACAGCAGCCACCTGCTGATCAGCATCTTCGTTTAGCTGACTTTCTTGTCTAAGTTCGTGCCGCGCCTCCCATGCATCAAGTTCATCACGGCTAAGGCCAAACAGATCAGATTCGGCAAAGCCGAGAACAGCGGTAACTGAATTGGATGAATTAGCACCCAGCACAGTATAAACCCCGGGTTCCGTAAGACGAATATCACTTGCGCTACTCAATTCAGATAGCGCAAGCATTGGGTCACCAGAGGGTGTCAGCACTTGGCTATTGATAGGCACCCGCAAGGACTTACCCACTTCAAGCTCACTCGGGATGGCATTGCTTGCGTCGAAGTATTCGATAACCTGTTGCATAAGCAAAACAAACGCTGGTTGCAAAGGCAAATCACTGACAAAACCGTCCAGCGCATCATTAAGTATCAGTAAACGTCCACCGAGTATGACGTCTCGTTCTAACAGCAGAGCTTGTCCTGAATCCAGGCCAAGCAACTCTCGATCATCACCGGTCAAGCTATAAGATGCCGTGGAATAAAATCCGGTGTTAAACCAGTCGATATCACCAAGCCCGAGTGGGTGTGCCTGATCGATACGAATGATGCTGGACGAATCAGACAAGGGTGCTGTACTGGCGTTTTCCGGTGCGCGACCAGAGAGTAAAAGCACGTTTCCACCATCTAATACAAAACGCTCTACCTTTTCCGGAACGCTGCTAATGTCGTCTACAAACACAACGGCATGCCGGACTGTGGGCGCCAGTGCAGTGTTGATATCCAGAATCTCAACGCGCGCATCACCATTGGTTTCCAGTGCAGTCTTAACGAACACCTGCGCTTGCGTAACAGGACTATCGCCGAACTGGGTCATGGACACGTTTATCGATGACAGGCCATGTACCGGTATGTTGATCTGATCATCATCTGAAAGAAAATCTTTCTGCGCGAATTGCACGGTAAACAGGGCCTCTGATTCGATCGGCAGTGCAATTTCGTCGAACTGTATGGTTTTAGACTCACCGGCCATCAACTCCACCGCCTCACTTGCGACGACACGATCTCGAACAATCACTTGTACCGTTTTAGATACAGCTTCTGCGTCTGCGGCATCACTGTTACCCGAAGCTGCTACTCGAACACTGACTCTGGCATTCACCGCATCGCTGGTGCGGGCTTCCGCGCGCAAGGAGTAATTAACCGGTGTCGTGCTGTCAACGGAGACCACGGTAAATTGCTTCAGACGATTGGCTAGCAAGGTATTCATTTGTGCCGGTAAGTTAGTGCGCTGTGCATCGGTGATAAAAGTAGCTGACACGGGCATATCGATATCGCTGGCTACTTTATTCAAATAACGCATCAACTCACCGTAGTCTGCAGTTTCGTATCCGGGCTCTATAAGAGACACCGCATTGTTCACCTCGTCGTCGTTGTTCACAATGTCGGTAGCCGCACGAAGCTGCGATGCAAAACTAAACAGCTGGACCGCATCGTTGTCAGGCAGCGATTGCAGCGTGCGCTCAACTTCATTACGGGCATTCTGCCAACGATCACCAGCCCGCATGGAAAACGAGTTATCGACAATGATCAGTTGAACCGCATCTGCGTTTGCAGCATCGTTGTCAGCTTTTAACCAGGGCTGCGCAAAAAGCAAACACAACAGAGCCAAAAACAGTATGCGCAGCAGAAGTAAAGGCCAGTGCCTCAGCTTACGTTTGCTGGTCGCCGGTGGTTTGGTAGGATCGAGAAAACGCGTTGTCGGGAAGGCTTGTTCTGGTGGCTCATGATGACTGAATCGATGCAGCAACCACGGCAAGGCCAACCCCAAAAGACCAAGCAGATAGAGCGGAAACAGCAGACTCATCTTGCCTGCCTCTCTCTAAATTGCAGATACGAGACGATGGCATTATCGAGCGATTCGCCTGTGGTCAATCGCATGTAATCTGCACCCGCTTTGACGCAATTGTTCTCAAGCTGCTCACAGTGAGACTGAAGACGCGCTTGATATTCACCTCGCAGGAACTCAGGATCGACAATAACCGAATTACCTGACTCCAGACTTTTAAGTGCACTGATTTTTTTCACATCGGGCTGTAATTCCTGATCAGCCAGAATGTGGAACACCGCTACATCCTGCCCTGCGTGTACAAAAGACTGCAAAGCCGAAAGCAGCTTGTCCGGGTCAGTGTATAAATCGGACACAAGTACCAGCAAACCCCGCTTGGTTATGGTGGCACGCAAGCTGGCAAGCACATCAACAACATCGGTACCAGTGCCCACATGAGAATTCTCTAATAATCCAAGCACCTTGGTCAGACTATCGGGGCGCGCACTGGGTTGGGCAAAGTGACGAACTTCATCATCGAATAAAGCCACACCCAACGCATCGTGTTGACGACGCGTTAGATACGCCAGAGACGCGACAAGAAAGCGCGCCTGATCCAGCTTGCTGACAGGCTCTCCAAAACCCATCGATGCGCTGATATCCAGTAGCAGCGTTACTGACGTGTTGGTTTCACCGCGAAAGCGCTTGACGTACATGCGATCGGCCCGCGCGTACACATTCCAGTCGACAAAACGCAAGTCGTCGCCTTCGTTGTAAGCGCGGTACTCTGCAAACTCTTGACTGAACCCGAAATCGGGAGACCGGTGTAAACCATTAAGCACACCATCAACTACCGTTCGCGCAACCAGCTCGAGCGTGCCCAACCGGGCAAGCAGTTCCGGTTTAAGAAAGCGACTGGCAGCAACGGCGTTCATTCTCAGGCAGCAACCCGTGTATCAACCAGATCACGAAGCACATCATCAATGGTCATACCATCGGCTTCTGCAAAATAGTTAAGCATGACTCGGTGGCGCAGCACAGGTGCTGCCAATGCATCGATATCTTGGGTGTTGACATGGTAACGACCATGCATCAACGCACGAGCTTTGGCTGCCATGGTAATAAACAGCGCAGCTCGCACAGATGCACCGAACTTCACGTACTTTTTCACGGTATCGGTGGCACTCGGGTCTTCGGGCCGGGTTGAACGCACCATTTCCACCGCGTACCGTCCAACCGCGTTACTCACGGGCACCGCCCGGGTAAGCTGCTGAAATGCCCGTACTTCAGCTGCAGTGGTGCAGGCTCTGACGGGTTCCGGTAATACATCAGTCGTGAACCTTTCGATCACTGTAATCTCATCTTCAAGCGGCAAATAGTCCAGCATGATGTTAAACAGGAATCGATCAAGCTGTGCTTCGGGCAACGGATAGGTACCTTCGAGTTCCAGCGGGTTTTGGGTGGCGAGCACGAAGAACGGCTTTTCAATATCGTGTTGCGTGCCTCGAACGGTTGCCGAATATTCCTGCATGGCTTCTAGCAATGCGGCTTGCGTCTTTGGTGGTGTGCGGTTGATCTCATCTGCCAGCAGCACATTGGTGAAGATTGGTCCGGGAATAAAACGCCAGTTTCTGCCACCGGCATCATCTTCTTCGATAATGTCGGTACCGGTGATATCGGTCGGCATCAAATCCGGTGTAAATTGAATTCGGTTGAAATTCAAACCCAAGGCATCTGCAAGGGTGCGCACCAACAAGGTTTTTGCAGTACCTGGCATACCGGTTACCAGACAGTGTCCGCCAACCAACAAGGTGATTAGCAGATGTTCGACAACGTGGTCCTGACCGACGACTATACGACCAACTTCAGAGCGAAGCTCATCTGTCACACCACGAAATCGATTCACCAGCTCACCAGTTTCACCCGATTGCATATTTTGATCAGTCAACACGTTCTCCTTCATTAAATTCGAGCAGCAGCTTCTGGGCCGACCTGAAAAACGGCGCTTGCTCCAGTGCATAAAGCACTTGCCGCTTTGCCGTTTCCTTATCCCCATTTTGTAAGGATGCCTTGGCTTTGCCAAGCAAGGCTTCGGCGGGATTTTCGGGTTGTAGCCCGAGCAAGGCATCGTACTCACGTATGGCACGAGCCGTTTGTTCTTTCTCTAGATAGTAGTCACCCAACCATCGATGTTCTTCAACGACATAAGGACTTACCCAGTTGATTGATTCCATAACTTCGGCCGCTTCATCGTAGCGTTTGCGCGCACGCAGATCTCTGACCAGCATACGCAGCGATTCAACACCGTGGCCACCAAGTTTGTGCCACTCTATGAGTATGTCCATGGATGCGTCTTCTTCTCCCTGCTCGCGTAATGCTCTTGCAAGCACTTCATACGCATTACCTCCTCCAACGCGTAGCGGGTCGCGTTCAATCACCTTTCGCGCCAGCACGGACACGCTGACCCAGTCTTCGGCGCGAATGGCTCTGCCCATTTGGCGGTTTGACACTTGATAGTCATCCAATGAGCGGGCTAGCTCGCCATACTTTTCTTCAATGTGGTCTAAAAACTTATCATCAAAGCTTGGACCATCAATACCAATAGCAGCCACCAAGGCTTCGGATGTGGATGCGTTTTCAGCAAATTGTTCCAGCATGGTAACCAGTGCATCGTGACCCCAGCGACTGGATATGTAGTCGCAGATGAGTCCGGCTTGTGTATAAGACACTTGAACCTGGCCGTTGTAAGTGGGTCGTACAAACCCCGAATCCAGAGAATCGATTGGCAACAATTCCCCTTTGGAAATAGCCAGTAATGTATCTATCGGAATGGATCGATCCGGTAGCGGGCCGGTATTCCATTCTTCATAAACCGATAAACCCTCACTCATCCAACGCGGAAGACGGTGGTTGGTTTTCTCTAGCGTAAATACATGCGCTATTTCGTGCCACAGAGTTGAACCCCAGTGAAAATCACCTGCTGGTCGAGCCTTAGGGCTGTCCATCGCAGTCAAATAGCCAAACGTCACACCAAGCAACCCAATACCTGGCGTACTAACGGTGCGAACGCCAAAATCATCATGGTCATGATAAAGCTCAACGATCATCGGACGCGCCAGTCGAAAGTTATAGCGTTCAGTAAAAACCTGCATGGCATCCCTGGCAAGGTCTTGCACATAAGGTTCGAGCGCATCAGCATCTTCGCGGTCAAGCCGGATGATCACTCGACCTATGGTCAGACGAGGATCGTCTGGATCATTTATATCGATCGAACTGACTCGCATGTTATCCAGCTTATCCAGAAACCTTAGTGTATTGACTGTTTCAGCATCGAACGGATCAAGCTCAAACGCTTTTTGAATATGGTAGCGCGCACCAAATACATTATTAATGCGCAAATAGTTGATACCTAAATCACGCTGCGCCTGCGCCAGATTTGGAGTCAACTTGACGGCCTTTAAATACAGATCAACCGCTTCGCGGTAGCGATACGTGATGATGTAATAGTGAGCGATGGTTGCGTAAATATCACCATAAACCGGGTTAATGAGTAGTGCTTTATCAACCCATTCGTCGATAGGTTCAGCTTCAAGCAGGTTAGCGCTTGCCTGCAATGCATGATGCTCCAGAAGCGGTAAGCCTGCTGCTTCTAAAAGGGGGCGAACCTTTGCCAGAATATCGCGCGCCACATCGGTGTTTTGCAACTCAAGTTCAATTCTGGCCTGCAGCATTAATGCGTGCATATTCTCCGGTGATTCTGCGAGGATATAGTACAAGTCTTCACGTGCACGACCTTCATAGGTGCGCATGGTAGCTTCAACCAGACCCAGACGCGCTGGCAAATAACCTTCGTCGTACAGCAATGCTTCACGTAGCAACGAAACAGCATCACTGGTTTGGTGTGTTTGCAGGTACAACATGGCCCAGCGGGTTTTTATTAACGGATCGTTACTGTCTGATGCCGCTTGCCGGAAGAGTTTGTTAGCCCCGCGAATGTCCCCTAGTGTAGCCGCAGCATCAGCCTGCACTAAAAGGACTTCATGGTTCAGCAGCTGCTCATAGCACGATTGTGCAGCCTGATTTTCACCTTCATAACTCAGTTGGTCACAATCATGGAAAGCTTCGTGTCGCTCATCACCATAATGAATCGTTAAAGCGTTCGCATCTGCTACAAAAAACAGAGCACCGATGAAAGCGAACAAATGCAGACGGTTCCGTTTCAAGCTATTCATTAGTTTCCACCCAGCCGGTAACCGCATCAATTTCTTGCTGCAGCTTCGCAATAGAAATTAGCAATGGCTCCAGCGCATTGTAGAAGTCTAGTGTTTGCATTTCGGGCTTTTTTGCCTTCAGTGCAAGAAATTCGTCTTCGAGTGCCAGGCGCTGGTCCAGTAATTTGGCAACTGCGGGATCATCCTTTGCCGTTTTTAGTGACCCGAGTCGCGCCATGGCAATACGTTCCGGGTTCTCGCCAGTTATTCGGGCATGCTCAGAGGCAAGCAGTTTCTGATCTTCATAGTAATCCTGGGTTTTCTCATTGGCGTATCGATACACTTCGGCCAAAGTCAGAATTTCATTTCGATCAGTATCGGCTACCGAAGACTCCATTGCTTTGGATAAAAACTCAGGAAACCGAACGGCGTTAAGTTCTCCGCCACTCTTGGTTGCAGTTACTACATACCGACCCGGTTGGCTAAGTGTATCGAGTACCGCACCACTGGCACTGGTACCAACCATGACCAGCTGATTAGGCGCATCAACAGGTGCTAATGCAGAAACCAGATCTTCTGTATTCAGATCGTTGCCAGGTAAATTGAATCGCCAGTTTTCCGCATCGACAGTCCCATGACCGATAAGGATCAGAAAAAACGTGTCGGGTTTGTTTGCTGTCAGAGTCTCTATGGAATCCAGCACGGATTGACGTGTTGCATCTTCACCTTGCAGCAAAACCATGTCTTCATCGCGTTCGCTGATGGTTCTTAACGCATCTATTACCACGTCGCCGTGCCGAAGGAATTGTTCAGCGTATTCTTCGTTGCCGCCAATGCCCGTCACCACCAGTCCGGTGGATTTGGCGTAAGCACTTGTTATCGGTAGCAGCAGCATGACGAGCACCATGCTTATGTGTGATCTGTTGACCATCACAAGCGTTTCCACTTTAGTCGCAATAGCCATTCGAGCCCTTTGGCAAGCAGCATAAGCAGGAACAACAGAGGCATATTCCAAAGCGGCAGTAACTCTTCTCTGGTCAGGCCAGCGTTTTGTGTGCTGAGAACGGTCGCTAATTGGTCCTTGTCTGCGGCATCAAGGTATTGACCGCCAGTTGCCGATGAGATGCGTTGCAAGAATTCTCGATGCAATCCGGTATCAAACAACTCCGCAGTTCCACTCTCTTTAATCCACCAGCGCTGTAGCGCGGGTTCAGTTGTCGGTACCTGCGCTTCGCCTGCCACGGCCTGAGTCATGGAAATGGAATAGGGACCATCTTCAACGGCTTCCATAGAGCCTACAAATCGGCCGGGCTCATCTATATCTGCATTTAGAGTGGTTTGCACCTGTTTGCCTGAAGGGGTGGTGACATTAACAACGAGTTCACCGTTGTCAAGTGGCTCAAATTCGTCTGATCGTGCGGTGACGACAATGGGGATTTCATCGGTGTCGCGATACACGGCTTCTGCATTATCAACCGATAGTTGCGGAAGCGAGCCGGCGGATAGATGCGAAAGAAACTGCTGCCAGAAAACTTCATGCCACTGATTCTCCGATGGCAAGCCCATCTGCCAGCGCCAGGTTCCACTTGTACCAAGAATGTAGCTCTGGCCCTGACCGTATCGATGCCAAATTAATAGCGGTGTCGCTCGAGATCGATTCTTTGTGGCCAACAAGATGGTACTACCTGGCTTAACCTCACCTACCGGTTGAACATCGTTAAGTTCAGGCAGTTGCGACCAAGCGAGTAGATTTTCTTCGTCGTTCTCAGCCAGGCGCAACCACGGGGTGCGTAAACCTTGTGTGGTTGGCTGGGCGGTTACCCGAATGCGCGCATAGTCATTGGCATTCGTTTTACTGGTAAGCGTAGCGGGTAACGCTGCAGCCACAGCCGAACGCCCCCAGCCACCGTCGCCCAATCCTTGCCTTCCAGCCAGCATTAGCAAGGAACCGCCTCGTTCACTTACGAAATCACGCAGGTTCGCTTGCTGCTCGGTACTCAATTCGGCAGCTTCCAGACTGCCAATAATTACCGCGCTATATCTGAACAGTGCCTCTTTTGTCTTCGGAAAACCATCAACCAGTTCCTCTGCCGATTCGACACCTTGCCGATAGAACTTGTTAGGCGATGTGCGTAACAGACTGACTATTTCTACATCACCAAAACTGTGCAATGCGCGCCTTATAAACTTGTATTCCCAGCGAGGCTCGCCTTCAACATACAAAATGCGCTTCGGGTTATCGGCCACGTTCAAAATACGCTGCTGCGAGTTATTGACTGTATTGGTTTCCGTATCGTTACTCTGAAGTGAGAATCTGATGTCACGAACACCCGCCTCACCACTGTTGAAACGAATAGCGTGCACAGACTCATTCTGTGTCGAATCTAATTCAAGATTTTCTGCATGTAGCAGTTCATCGCCTGCTTCAACTCGAAGGCGCACATTGTTGTGCCCATGGTGAACAATACGCAATGTTGCACTAACCAAGGCGTTCTCCCCGGCTTGCCCGTCCATGATCACATCACTGAGTTCAATATCATCGTTGACCACAGTGCTGCCAAACCCAATGGTATGTACAGGTACACCGGCAGCTTTGATGGTTTGCCACCACTCTGAGCTTAATGCACTTGCGTTGTCAGCACCGTCGGATAACACAACCACTGCCGCCAGAGCTTGATCATTCACGCTTTCAAGCACGGTTTGCAAACTCGTACCGATTGCTGAGCGTTGATCGCTATTGGTGTTAGACGCAAGGCCTTCATTGAACGGTAAGCTGAGCGGAGACAAATCTTCTGCTACCGAATACACCGCAGCATCGAACAGATTGTTGTCGATCAGGTCGTCGTCGTTCAGCAAACTGGCTGCGTGATCCAGTCTGGATTGCTCGTTACCATCGGTGACCAACATGCTTTTCGAAGTGTCGAGCAAATAGGCCACGGTATTTTCACCGGCCTGCATTAACTCAATTCGCAGTGAAGGCTGCCACAGCATGACCAGCCCTGTGGTAACCGCCACCAACTGCAAGAAGCCGAGCACCATCCGTTTTGGAGCGCTGAGTTGCTGACGAAACAGGGTAAATGCAATGACCAGTATCGCCAGAAAAAAGCACAAGACCAGACCCACAAGCGGCCAGCCGCTTGCCCAGATGAAATCTGCATGTCGCCATGTACTGACCGGGTAGTTTAAAAAAAATTCAAACATGGTCTGAATGTATTAGCCTGTCCTTTTTGATGACAGTTTCTCTTATTAATAACAGAGCTCGAAATCGGTTTTTGGTTCACTTTGTAGTGAATGCAATGAACCGGCCTTTTGACGTCTTTTTCGCGCTGGTGGCTGAATTTACTCGATTAGCGTTCTTACTATACAGGGTATACGTAAAAGACCCGCCAAGTGGTTGTTACAGAGGGATAATTTGCACAATTGGATGGTAGAAAATTGCGCATATGGACCAGCGGAATTCAGCGTTAATCGAAGAGTCTGTCCTGACCATATTGACATGCGACCAGAAAGCCCGGAGAAACCTGTTCTGCACCGTTTTGGCCGGACTGACTCGTCAATTTCCCGACTGGTCGATCTTGGTCAGTTATTATTCAGGACTTCACAAGTTGGCCGGGTGCCCAGACCGAAAACCTATCACACCAGGCACTGATCACGTTTGGTGGACTAATTAGCCAAAACCCGCTATCTCGACTCTCGTATGCGCTGAACAATTGCGCTGATTTCAGCATCATCCCGTTGCGCCCGTGGAGTATCAATGGCCAGTGTTGCAACAACTTCAGCCGGTCGATCGCTGAAAAGCAAGATATGATCAGCAAGCATTGCGGCCTCGCGAACGTTGTGCGTGACCATCAATGCAGTGGTTGGGTTTGCCTCCCAAACGGTAATAAGTAATTCACGAAGTCTGTCTGCTGTGTCATCGTCTAATGACACAAACGGTTCATCCAGCACGAGTAATTCAGGTGTTAGTGCAAACGCTCTGGCAATGGCTGCCCTGCGTGCAAGCCCAAGAGACAGCTCAGCAGGATAAAAGTTTTTTACCGGTGTTAGTCCCAATGGTTCGTACAATGACTCAAGCGGCATGTTTTTCTTTGTTGGTGGCAATGCGAGTCGTATGTTCTGTTCAACCGTTCGCCATGGCAGCAATCTTGGTTCCTGAAAAACCGCAGAGACTACACCGTTGCCGCTTTTTACAATTTCACCATCATAGTCAGTGTCCAGGCCCAGAATCATTCGAAGCGTGGTGGTCTTGCCACAACCGGACGGACCGACAATGCACGTGAACGAATCCTGAGGAAGCTGAAACTTCAAATTTTCAACAGCTTTTAACTTCGTTCCGTCTGCCGAGGTGAATGTCCTGTCGATAATATTGACGTCCAGCATTATGGTCGCCACCGTGTAGACACACGTTCAACCGGCTGCAAAACAAAATACTCAACCATCAACATGACAAATACAAACGCTAACGTGTAGGCAAGAATAGTTGCTACATCGAATAACTGAAAATACAGGTATATCTGAAATCCGACACCATTAGAGCGCCCAAGAAGCTCGACCACTAGCACGATTTTCCAGATTAAGGATATTCCCGAGCGTGTAGCCGCTGCAAAGAACGGTTGTAACTGTGGCAGGACCACATGCCGTAATCGCTTCCACCAGCTGAATTTATACACGGTTGCCAGCTCAGCATAGGCCGGATCTAGTGAACGAGCGCCCTCTCGAAGTGTGATGATGACGTTAGGGATTTTATTTAGCGCAACCGCACCGATCGCCGCTGCTTCATTTAAACCAAACCAGATATAGGCGAGCACAATAATCACCAGCGCCGGAATGTTAAGCAGCAGAATTAGCCAAGGCTCAACAAATCGATTAATACCAGCATCCATGCCCAGGAGAATGCCAATAGCAGAACCAATCAACATGGCAACAAAAAATGCTGCGAGAACTCTTATCAGCGTGACGCCAAGGTGATAAAACAATTCGCCACTTTTAAATTCAACGGCAAATGCACTGGCGACCTCAAACGGTGACGGCAAACTGCGATCGGATACAAACAAAGTGACCACGAACCACAACACCACTAAAGTAATTATGGATGCCAGCGCTGTTATCGGGCCACGCAACTTAACGTTCATCACGATTTGGCTGGCCCGCCATCTTTACGAGACATAAAACCGCGCAAAGGATCGTACCCAACAACCGCCGCGGCGAGAAACAGACCCGTGCAACCGATCACGACCAGCATTGCCACAAAATTAAACTGCCCGTATAAGGCGAAACGAATCAATTCGACGGCGTAAGTGAAAGGATTAAAAGTACAAACCCAGAACAACAAAGGGCTTGCATCGTTAATTCGCCACAACGGGTACAGAGCTGAGGATGCGAAAAACATTGGAAAAATAACAAAATTCATGACACCGGCAAAATTCTCAAGCTGACGAATCATAGACGACAACATCAGACCCAATGCGCCAAGCATCAAACCGCTGAGTATCAGTGCGGGCAACAACAGAAAATAACCGACGGTTGGTGGCCTGACCTCCCAGAACCAGGCAATTGCCATAAAGACATAAGCCTGCAAAACAGCGATTGAAACACCCGCAAGTAGTTTACACAGCAACAGATACCACCGAGGTAACGGACTGACAAGCAACGTTCGCATGCTGCCCATTTCCCGGTCGTAAACCATTGACAAAGAACTTTGCATGCCATTAAAGAGCAAAATCATGCCAACCAGACCGGGCGAAATATACTCTTCGTAGCGAATATAAGTTTCATACGGAGGAATAATAGACACACCCAGAACTGATCGAAAACCCGCCGCAAATATAAACAACCAGACGAGCGGTCTGACCAGTGCAGACAGGAAACGTCCGCGTTGATTGATAAAGCGCAACGCTTCGCGAAATACAACACCGCGCAAGCAGAGTATGGCGTGGTTCAGCTTCACGATACTTTAGAGCCCACCAGTTTATTAAACACGGCGCTTATATCTTCCACCCCGTGCGTCTGTGTGAGCTCGCTGACGGTTCCCTGCTCTATAACCTGGCCGTGGTCGAGAATGTACACATCATCGTCTGTGTCCAGTTCATCCATCAGGTGAGTTGCCCACAACACACCCGTTCCTTCATCAGTACATAATGATTTTACATGTGACACAAACTCACTGCGACTTTGTAAATCGAGCCCGACCGTCGGCTCATCGAGTAACAATAAAGTGGGTCGATGTAATAGAGCACGCGCCAACTCCACTCTGCGTCTCTGTCCTCCGCTTAATGCACCGATTTTTCTTTTTTCAAGACCGCTCAGCCCATGCTGCTCTATTCCTGCATGAATACGCAGTTTTGCATCCGCTCTTGGTATGCCTTGTAAATCGGCTGCATAGCGCAAGTTTTGCAAAACGCTTAAATCCATGTCGACCGTGGATCTCTGGAACACAACACCCATACTAGCCAATGCACTCATTGTGTCTGTTCGCAAGCCGTGACCATTCACCAAAACACTTCCCTGTTTTGGTGAGTACAAACCGGTGACGATCGAAAATAATGTGGTTTTGCCGGCTCCATTGGCGCCAAGCAGTGCCACAAAGCTGCCTGCCGACACCTGCAGGCTAGCCTGTTTCAGCGCTTCGGTTTGGCCATAGCTGAAACTGATCTGCTCAACATCGAGTGCAAGCTGCGCATTCATGGACAAGAGGGAATTTTCATATTTCGAGTAACCACTACCCAAACGATAGACTCGACTTTAACCGATTTTATTGTCGTGTTTTTCTATTTCGACGAACAAGGCATAAGATCATGCAAACAAGCATGGGTAAAAAGTAGAACGACAGGGAAAATATGCGAGCGGGAGCTTTGCAAAAAAAACGGCCCTGAAAGGGCCGTATTCAATGTTCTTACTGTGGATTACGCAAGTGCCGCTGCTGATGCAAAAAAATGCTCAGTGGCGGCCCTGACTATCTAAGCCGATTTTTGCAGTGCGCTGGCCACGTCCACAGTGCCACCTTGACGAAAATCATTCGGGAAATCGTCTACGTTAATCACTGTTGTGGTGGCGGTGTATGCGTCTTCAAGTAAGTCTGCCTCTTCACGCGTTAGCACGTCATCGCTGACTAGCTCGTTCATCCACTTCGCGTAGTCATAGCCATAAGGCATTTTCAGCCGCGTTTTCTTCAGTTTCCTGGAAGCATCGTTCGCTGCAACAACGCGCACAAGTGCATATTCAATTGAGCCGGTGACATCATCCGGGCGATCATTGACATAGCAACCGCTGGTTAACCTGTCGCGCGCTTCAGACGGTTCAAGTAGTATACGTGCGCACTGCTGAGTGAGCTTATCGTTAGGCGTGCGGTAACGACGTCCAAGTGGAAAGACAACACCGCGCAGCATCAGACCCACGTATTTATTCGGAAAGTTTCTCAGAATCTGATCCAGCGCCACCTGCGTCTGAAACAGGCAATAGCGAACCGACCATTCCATTAGTGGCTGATCTTCTGCAGGGCGACCCGTGTCTTCAAATCGCTTTAACACAGCAGATGCCATATACATGTGAACCAGACCATCAGCAAATCGACCGGATAACATCTCTTTGCGCTTTAGTCCGCCACCAAGGAACAGCATGGCAAAGTCGGCAAGGAACGAGTACCCGGAACTCATTCGAGTGAGTCGGCGATAATACTTTGCATTCTGACCACTAACAGGTGCACCAACAAAACGACCCTTCGTCAAACCATGGAACATGGAGCGAGCACCGTTTTGTATGCCATAGCCTATGTGCCCCATAAGTGCAGCATCAAAGCTTTCCAGTGCTTCCTGTTTATTCGGCAGAGAGGCTGCGTTTATTTCATCAACCAGGTGCGGGTGGCAACGCATGGCACCCTGACCAAAGATGATCATGCTGCGGGTCAGAATATTTGCGCCTTCAACTGTAATACCGACGGGTACCCCCTCATATGGGCGAGCCATAAAGTTACTCGGCCCCATACAGATGCCCTTGCCGCCCAGCACATCCATACCATCGTTGACAACGGTGCGCATGGAATCAGTATTGAAGTATTTCAAGATGGCAGACACTACGGATGGCTTTTCACCCTCATCGAGTGCAGCGCAAGTAAGGCGACGACCCGCGTCCATTGTGTAAGTCAGTCCAGCAATACGACCCAACACTTCCTCAATGCCTTCAAACTTGCCAATTGGCAAACCAAACTGAGTTCTAACGCGAGCGTAAGCGCCAACAAAACGTGATGCTGCCTTGCCTGAAGCCACACCCGAAGATGGCAAGGAAATACCACGACCAACGGAAAGTGATTCCATTAGCATGCGCCAGCCCTGCCCCAGCATATCCTGACCACCGATAATCCATTCCATAGGAATAAAGACTTCGTTGCCACTGTTAGGACCGTTCATGAACGCCTGATTCACCGGGAAATGACGGCGCCCGATAATGACACCTTCGGTATCGGTTGGAATAAGTGCGCAAGTGATGCCGACGTCTTCTTCATCACCAATCAGGTGGTCTGGGTCGTAGGCTTTAAACGCAAGACCAAGCAACGTCGCCACAGGCGAGAGCGTGATGTAACGCTTGTTCCAGGTAACCCGCAAGCCAAGCACTTCTTTACCTTCGAATTGGCCCTTACACACAATGCCAAAGTCTGGCATGGCACCAGCGTCGGAACCTGCAGACGGGCCGGTTAACGCAAAGCACGGAATTTCATCACCAACCGCTAGTCGTGGCAGGTAATAGTCTTTTTGCTTCTCTGTACCGTAGTGCAGCAATAGTTCGGCCGGGCCAAGTGAATTGGGTACCATGACACTCACGCTTCCGCTGACACTGCGCGTGGACAATTTCATGACAACTTCTGAGTGAGCCATGGCAGAAAAACCCAGACCGCCATACTCTTTGGGTATGACCATGCCGAGAAATTTGTTTTCCTTTATGAACTGCCAATTGCTTTGCGGTAAATCGTTCAGCTCGTAAGTGATTTCCCAATCGTTCATCATTGCGCACAGCTCTTCCACTGGTCCGTCGACAAACGCTTGTTCTTCAGCCGTCAATTTGGCTTCGGGGTATTCAACCAGCTTGTTCCAATCCGGTGCACCGCGGAAAAGCTCGGCTTCCCACCACACGGTTCCAGCGTCAATGGCTTCACGCTCGGTATCGGACATAGGTGGTAACACGGCACGAACGTATTTCAATAAAGGCGTGCTGACCAGCTTGTGCCGCACACTTCTTACGTTGAATATGACAGCAAGGGCAACAGCCGCCAATATGACAATCCATCCGAAAACGCCAGGCAACCAGCCCGCGCTTTTCGCCACCAACAGCACGGCTCCTGCAGCGACAGTGAACGCCGGCAAGCTAACCCGGAATCGGGCGATACAAAATAGTGCAACGACAAATACGGCTAACCAGAACAACAGGCCCATGAAATTCTCCAATGAAATTTGAGCAGTGAGCATTATAAAGGACAGTCAATTCACTGAATGGCCCAGCTTGAGATACTTAACATAACGCCACCTTATACAGTGTCATTTATCGGACAATTATCGCCAAGTGTAAGCTCGAGCACCGTTGTTTCACCTCAACGCGGCCCGGCCGGCGCTTCCATCCTTTTATATGTGACCGCGGTAACAGTATAAAGGTCCAGGCGAAGCTTGTTCACTCAACGAAATTACGTTATCGCGAATTAAACGGACCAGTTGCAATTGTTCCATGTGCGAAACAATTGATTAAAAACGGGGATAATAGCGGCATCTAGTAGCGCTAATCGGACGGATATCCGTTATAGTTCGGGGAGCATTGCGCGTTGAATCTGGTCAGGAATCGTTGAATGTCAAAAATTAAAACAGCGTACGAAACCATCCTTTCGGAGGTCGGCGAAGACCTACAGCGCGATGGTTTGCTCGACACGCCCACCCGGGCAGCCAAGGCAATGAAATATCTGACGCACGGATACGATCAAACACTTGATGAAGTTGTGAATAATGCCATCTTCGAGTCTGACAGTGATGAAATGGTGATTGTCCGGGATATCGAAATGTATTCGCTGTGCGAGCATCACATGTTGCCGTTTATCGGTAAATGTCATGTGGCCTATCTACCAAAGGGTCGCGTCATTGGTTTGTCGAAAATTGCCCGCATCGTTGACATGTACGCACGACGCCTGCAAATTCAGGAGAACCTGACAAAACAAATTGCCGACGCGGTAAATAGCGTTACCAACGGACAGGGTGTGGGTGTGGTTGTTGAAGCTCAACACATGTGCATGATGATGCGCGGCGTTGGTAAGCAGAATTCCTCTATGACCACCTCAGCCATGCTCGGCCGGTTTCGGTCAGATATCAATACGCGAAACGAATTTCTGTCACTGGTTAAAAACTGACGCGCTCAGGTATTATCATCAGAAGAATTTTGGTTCGACTTTGCGCCTTCGTGTTGCTGTAGCTGCCAAAGATTTGCATAAAGGCTTTGGTTCTGCAGCAACTCATCATGCGTTCCTCGTTCAACTATCTCACCGGCATCAAGCACTAGTATCTCATCAGCATCCACGATAGTTGACAACCGGTGAGCGATGACCAGAGAAGTAGCCCGTTCGGCGGCCGCGTTCAGACCTTCAAGAATAGTTTGCTCACTGCGCGTATCAAGACTTGATGTTGCTTCATCGAAAACAATAATGGTCGGATTTTTCAAAATGACGCGTGCAATCGCCATGCGTTGCTTCTCACCACCTGAAAGTTTCAGACCACGCTCACCAACGACGGTATCGTAACCTTGCGGTAGTGAATCAATAAATTCTGACAGATTCGCAGCTTTTGCCGCAGCTTTGACTTCTTCGTCAGTCGCATCGTTGCGTGCATACGCCAGATTATAACGAATGGAATCATTAAACATGACGGTATCTTGCGGTACAACGCCGAGCACCTCACGCAAACTTGACTGTGTGCAATCGCGGATATCCATACCATCGATTCTAATCGCACCTTCATCGGTATCGTAGAACCGAAACAGTAATCGCGACAAAGTGGATTTCCCGGAACCCGATGGCCCGACCACAGCAACTTTTTTGCCTGGCTCAACCTTAAAGCTGATACCCTTTAAAATAGGCCTTTCGGACAGATAGGCGAAGCGAACATCATCAAATTCAATGTGACCTTGCTTAATGTTCAAATCGGTTGCACCGGGTTTGTCTTTGATTTCCGGTTTTAATTCCAATAGCTTAATGACCAAATCCATATCTGCTAACGCATACTGCAATCCGCGATACACCACACCAAGTAAATTAAGCGGTACAAACAACTGCAGCATCAACGCATTGATTAATACAATATCGCCCAGCGTAATGGTCTGATTGGCCACATCATTGGCAGCCAGCATCATGATAATGGTCACGCCAATGGCGACCAGCGCTGCCTGACCAAAATTCAGCATGGACATGGTTGTCTGACTTTTCACACCGGCATCAGCCCAGTCGCTTAAGTACTGGTTATAGGCCTTCTGTTCAAAATTTTCATTGTTGAAGTACTTGACGGTTTCGTAGTTCAAAAGACTGTCTACCGCACGCCCGTTAGCCAGTGAATCCAGGCGGTTCATTTCGTGTCTGAATTGCATACGCCAGCCGGAAAACTTCAGCGTAAATAAAATGTAAATCACTACCGTGATAACAACAACGAGTGTGTAGTGCCAGCCGTAACCGCCAAGCAGTATGGCTGCGACAAGCAGAAACTCAGCAATGGTAGGAACAATATTGAACACCAACAGATTAACAATGGAGCTTAAACTGCTGGTACTTCTGGATAAGTCTTTCGAGATGCTACCGGTTCTTCTCTCAAGGTGATAGCTAAGCGAAAGATCGTGCAAATGAGACAACACACGGGTGGATAATCGGTGCATTGCACGATAGCGAACGCGAGCGAACAAGGCATCACGCAGCTCTTTGAAAAACGAGTTCCCAAGACGCAACAACCCATAAGCTGCCACCAGGCCCAGTGATACGAGCAACACATCAGAACCGGCTACCCCACCAACAAGCGCATCGCTGGTGCCTTCATCAAGCGTGTTTACAATTTCCTTGAGTAGCAGCGGAACGGCAACCACCATCAATTTACTGAGTACTAGACAACCCAGTGCCAGTAATACCCGTCCGCGGTATTCCCACAGGTATACCGACAAGGTTCGCAGGTTTTGCAAATCTCGCCGGTTACTGTGGGGTGCTTCTACTCTTCCGTACATAGATGACTATTTGTGTTCCTGTTCTGTTCGGGGGACGAACCAGAGTAGGTTGATGAGAGCGATTGCGGCAATAAGTCGCCGCCAGACCAGATTAGTAAGGTCTAATCGATTCGGTTTCAAGCGCTTTTTGCGCCTGTTTCAGGTAGCACATGCTCTAACGCATCCTCTACCATTTGTACAACATCGGTTGTACGCGAGGCATTTTCACTGATATGCCTGCGCCAGCGGCGCGCACCAGGTATATCCTGATACAAGGACACAATGTGTCGAGTCAGTGCGCTCGCCTTGATTCCCTGATCTACCCAGGTTTGCGCGTATTGCGCGTAGCTGCGAGCAACATCTGCAAACCCCTGTGCATCTGCAATCATTGGTTTGGCATTGTCCAGGTCACTAAAAACTGATTGGTCTGCACCACCAAGAAAACCAGGTGTGTAGTACGCTTTTCTGCCTGACATAACACCATCGACATGTTGCAAATGCGTTTGTACATCCTGCCACGACTCCACACCGCCGTTTATTGTGATGTGCAAATCGGGCAAGGTTTCTTTTAGTCGATAGACAAACGGATAGCGAAGCGGCGGAATAGTCCTGTTTTCCTTTGGACTCAAACCGTCAAGCCACGCTTTTCGAGCATGCACGATAAAGTACTCGCACCCCGCACCCTGAACACATCGAACAAAGTGTTCGAGAGCCTCGTAACTGTCATCCCTGTCTATACCAAGCCGGCACTTCACTGAAACTGGCACGCTAACCGCCTGTTGCATTGCACTAACACAGGCTGCAACTGTTTCCGGTTCTGCCATTAAGCATGCACCGAAACGTCCGGATTGAACTCGATCACTGGGGCAGCCAACATTAATATTAATTTCATCATAGCCCCAGCTTTCACCAATGGCGGCCGCTTCGGCCATTTCGGCAGGGTCCGAACCACCCAACTGCAACACAACCGGTTGGTCAGCTTTATCGGTGCCCAGCAAGTATTCTCGATCACCGTGAAGCACCGCTTTACTGGTAAGCATTTCGGTATAAAGCAAGCTATGTTTACTTAACAGTCTGGCCAGATACCTGAAGTGCCGATCGGAGAGCTCCATCATGGGAGCGACTGCAAAGCGACGATGATCGTTGCTGATGGTGTGCATATCCATTAGCTAAAAAGCGCTAACATTGACCCATGACTGCTGTTCGTGCGATGCCCAGGCCGCCTCTACCACCTGATTCACCATCATGCCATCTTTAAAAGTTGGCCATATCGCTTCACCAGTGTGGATGGCGTGCAGAAAATCTTTGGCCTCGATGGTTATCTGATCCTGATAGCCGGTACCGTGCCCAGGGCCAAGACAAAAATTCACGTAATCCGGGTGATCCATGTTAGTTAGAATTTTACGAAAGCCCTGTTGCGCCAGATCACCTTCACGCTTGTATAACCAAATGGCGTTTTGATCTTCCTGATCAAATCGAATAGCGCCGGTTGTACCGAACACCTCATAGATGTAGCCCATTTTTCGACCTGTAGCGACACGCGAAAAATACAAATGACCCATTAAGCCGCTTTCAAATCGACAAACAAATTGTGCATGGTCGTCATTGGTTACTGCTTGTGAGCCTGTGTCTGAAGGCCGTGTTGTATGAACGGTCTCTATATCGGCACACAGACGATCTATCGGGCCAACCAACGCCATCGCAGCATTGATCATATGCGGCGACAGGTCACCCATCGTGCCATTGGAGCGTCCCTGATTTCGCCAGGTGGCTGGCATGTTCGGGTCGGCACAGAAATCTTCGGTGTGCTCACCACGAAAATACGTTAAGTCGCCAATTGCACCGGAGCTGATCAGTTGGCGCGCAAACTGCGATGCAGGGGTGCGAATATAGTTAAAGCCGACCATGTTAGTCACACCAGTCTGTTCAGCAGCAGCAACCATTTCCCTGCTTTGAGCCAGCGATGCACCCAATGGCTTTTCACATAACACCGGTTTGCCCAAAGCAAACGCCGCTTTGGCAATTTCCAGGTGCGTTTCCTGAGGGGAAGCAATAACGATGGCCTGTACTTTTTCATCATTCACCAACACCCGCCAATCATGTGTTGACCGATTAAATCCAAAGCTGTGAGCCTTTGCTGCAGCGCCCGCTTCTGTGGTGGAGCAAATCATTTCGCACACCGGGCGCAACGGGGTGTCGAAAACCGTGGCGACGGAATGCATGGCAACTGAATGCAGCTTTCCCATGTAGCCGGTGCCGATTATGCCAATTCCAATGTCTGTCATGCGGGTGTCTCTGTGGTGTAAATCCAAACGAGCTTAACCCACTATTATACTGCCAGCGAGCGGCGCGAAAGCGACAATTGTCGAATCCGGCATTAGCAATTGTGTGATTCAGTATTAATTGAGAGAATGAGCTCAAAGCAACCAAAACAACAAGGAAAACTGGCATGAAAACACGGGCAGCGGTAGCGTTTGAGGCGGGAAAGCCACTTGAGGTCGTTGAAGTAGACCTTGAAGGGCCAAAAGCTGGTGAAGTACTGGTTGAGATGAAAGCCACCGGCGTTTGTCACACCGATGAATTTACCCGCTCCGGCGACGATCCCGAAGGTGCTTTTCCAGCCATTCTGGGCCATGAAGGTGCCGGTGTTGTTGTGGAAGTCGGGCAAGGCGTAACCAGTCTGGAAGTGGGCGATCATGTCATCCCGCTTTACACAGCCGAATGCCGAGAGTGCGAATACTGCCTGAATCCAAAAACCAATCTGTGCCAAAAAGTGCGAGCAACGCAAGGTCAGGGAGTGATGCCCGATGGCACATCGCGCTTTTCATACAAGGGTGAAAAACTTCTTCACTATATGGGTTGTTCTACGTTCTCGAACTACAGTGTTCTGCCAGAAATTTCGTTGGCCAAAGTTCGTAAAGATGCACCGTTCGATAAAATCTGTTACATCGGTTGTGGTGTAACCACCGGCATTGGCGCTGTTATGTTCACAGCCAAAGTCGAACCCAACTCAACAGCTGTTGTTTTCGGACTCGGTGGAATTGGTCTGAACGTAATTCAGGGCTTGCGACTTGTTGGTGCCAGACAAATCGTCGGGGTTGATTTAAATGCTGACAAGGAAGCCACCGGCAAGATGTTTGGTATGACAGACTTTGTTAATCCCGCAGATCATGGTGACAATCTTGTTGATCATCTGGTTGAATTAACCGGAGGCGGTGCTGACTATTCATTCGAATGTATCGGTAACGTAGATGTTATGCGTGCAGCACTGGAGTGCTGTCACAAGGGTTGGGGCGAAAGCATCATTATTGGTGTGGCAGGCGCTGGTCAGGAAATAAAAACCCGTCCGTTTCAACTGGTCACCGGCCGATCCTGGAGAGGCACTGCATTCGGTGGTGCAAGTGGTCGAACAGACGTACCTAAAATCGTAGATATGTACATGGAAGGACGTATCGATATCGATAATCTGATTACTCACACCATGCCATTGGACGATATCAATAAAGCATTCGATCTGATGCATTCGGGTGAAAGTATTCGCAGCGTGGTGCTGTATTAATGAATACTGAATCCAGTTGGGCCAGCCACGGAGGCACGCTCTCAGTACACACACACGACAGCGATGTATGTGGTGGTTCAATGCGGTTCGCCGTTTATGCACCACCACAGGCGAAAGTTCGTGAAGTACCGATTGTTTGGTACTTGTCCGGTCTGACATGCAGCTGGGCGAATGTCATGGAGAAATCCGGTCTGCAGGCAGCGGCGGCAAAATTCGGGTTAATGGTTGTGGCACCTGACACAAGTCCACGTGGTGAAACTGTGGCCGACGATGAGGCCTACGACCTTGGTCAGGGAGCTGGATTTTACCTGAGTGCAACGCAAGCTCCATGGTCGAAGCACTACCGTATGGACGCATACATAACGGATGAATTACAAGCGCTGGTTAAAAAAGAGTTTCCAGCAAACCCTGATGCACAAGGCATTACCGGCCACTCCATGGGCGGACATGGCGCTCTCACACTGCATTTAAAACATCGGGAACTGTATAAAAGCGTTTCTGCGTTTTCACCTATAACCTCACCCACTCTTGTGCCCTGGGGACAGAAGGCATTTAGCGCTTATCTTGGCGAAGACAAGGACACCTGGAAATCCTACGACGCACTTGAGTTGGTAAAAGAAAACTCTAGCAGCGCCAACATGTTAATCGACACTGGTAGCGCAGATCAGTTTCTTGAAGAGCAGTTAAAACCCGAGCTGTTTATTGAAGCATGTGAGCAAAACAAGCAATCACTGAACTATCGCATGCAGCCGGGTTATGATCATTCGTATTATTTTATCGCCTCTTTTATTGCCGACCATCTGGAACATCACGCCACCATTTTGAATTCATAACAGCAGAATCAAAAACCGGATAAGACGCGTTGCAACTATGGCGACAACCATCACTAGTCTGAGCCAATTAAAAGAGCTGTACGGCGAGCCGAAAACGGCTTCTGTGAAAAAGCAGAGCTCGCATCTTACGCCTGCTTATCGCCAGTGGATTGAACAGTCTAATTTTTTCGTGATCTCCTCGGTTGGAAACGACGGCGTGAACTGCACACCACGTGGTGATGAACCCGGCAAAGCCTTTAGCATCGCAGATGAGAAAACCATCGTGATTCCTGACCGTCGTGGAAACAACCGGATCGATACGCTCAATAATCTCGTCGTCGACCCAAGAATCGCACTGCTGTTTTTTATTCCAGGCATTCATCAACTGGTCAGGGTTATCGGAAAGGCGGGCCTTTCAACAGAACCTGACCTGCTTGATCAGTTTGTACTCGACGGAAAAAAACCGGTTTGTTGTATATGTGTGTCGGTCGATGCTGTTCTGTTTCAAAACGCCAGAGCCATGCAGCGCTCAAAACTATGGGACGCCACTGCAATAAAAAACCTTGACGATGTTCCGACCCCGGGTGAAATGCTGCATAGCGTGGATGAAAACTTTGACCCCGATAGGTACGAATCAGGCTGAGCAGTGGACAGCCTTCTGTATATCAACGCGAGCATTGTATAGAGTCATACATGATTGATCGCATTGCCATTGTTGGTTGTGGCCCGGCCGGACTCTCTGCAGCTATTGCGCTACATGATGCCGGCCGGCAAGTTACCCTTTTCGAACAATTTGATCAGCCCGGACCGGTTGGTTCGGGTTTAATGTTGCAGCCCACTGGGCTCGCAGTACTGGAGCGTTGGGGCTTACGCGAGGCTGCTGAGTCTCTTGGGCAACGTATCGATGGCATGCTTGGACGTGTTGCACCTGACGGAAAAGTGGTACTCGATATTAACTATCGTGTACTGAACACGAAAAAGCAGCCTGAGTTGTATGGTGTGGCAATTCATCGGGCAGCTCTGTTTGATGTTTTGTTCAAAGCTGTACAGGCTCGCGATATTCCCATCATTACCGGCAAAACCATCTGCGCCAGCATATCTGTTCCAAATAGAAAAGCTGCTAATGGGCAGAACCAGGTACAACTGATTGAACAAGACGGTGCGCCAATAGAAGAGCATTTTGATCTGGCTGTCGATGCATCCGGCGCTCGATCAATACTGGCACAAGCATCGGGCTTGTTAAGAAAAAAAACGCAGCTGAACTATGGCGCACTGTGGACTACGGTTGAATTAAACGATTCTTCGTTCGACCCACACTTACTGGAACAGCGATACAAGGCGGCCAGTGTCATGGTTGGGGTATTGCCGTGCGGTACCTTACCTGGTGAACATCAAAAACTGGCTACGCTATTCTGGAGTATTAAGGGTGCAGACTATGCGGCGTTTGAAGCTGCCGGGCTGGATGCCTGGAAACAGCAGGTAATTGAACATTGGCCCGCAGTTGAAACTCTACTTGAACACATTGAACATACCAATCAGCTGACACACGCCACCTATTCTCATCACACTCTGTCACGACCTTACGTACCTGGCGTTATATTCATAGGTGATGCGGCGCATGCGACCAGCCCCCAGCTGGGTCAGGGAGCAAACATGGCACTGCTTGACGCAATGGCTTTGGCTAACGCTATTGAGTGTGCCGACAACAGCGTCCAAGCCGCCACAATATATGCGAAAGCCAGACGCGCACACGTGCGTTTTTTCCAGGCAGCCAGTTTCTTACTCACCCCGTTCTATCAGTCAGACAGTTATTTACTGCCAAAGTTAAGAGATACCTTATTTGAACCGGTTTCGAAATTACCCATGTCAGATAAACTGGTTACGGCCTTGGGTTCAGGTTTACTTGGCAATCCGATTAAAACAATTGATAAACAGCTTGCACGAATCAAACGGAAACACATCGTTTGAGTATTCAGTATCCATCCGGCGCTATTGACCTTGCGATCAAAACATTAAAGCGCGTACAACACGGCCAAATTTGTGCCTGAGTCCTTACGCGTACTGGTCATCGGAGGCTACGGTGAATTTGGTGGCAGATTAAGCGAGCTACTTCTGCGCGATGGCCACCATGTGATTGTTGCCGGCCGCCAGCTACAAAAAGCCGAGCAGTTCTGCCACCGACTTGGTGGTGTGGCTTTGCAACTGGATATCAACACCGATCTTGCGCTGATTAGTAATCTTAATGTTAGCGTGGTGGTTGATGCGGCCGGTCCATTCCAATCTTACGGTGACAACGAGCACCGCTATCGTGTTGCTCACGCTGCACTACAAAGTGGCGCTCATTATCTGGATTTAAGTGATGACGGCCATTTCATTCAGGGCATAGGCGCATTGGATGATTTTGCAAAGAAGCATAAGCGGTTTGCACTTTCCGGTGCTTCAAGCACTCCGGCACTCTCCGGTGCTGCGGTTCACGCCATGCGAAAACGGTTTTCAACGCTTGAGAAAATTGAGACAAGCATATTGCCCGGAAGTCGGGCTCCTCAAGGGTACTCGGTTATGCAGGCCATTCTCGCGCAAGTGGGTAACCCGGTTAAATTCTGGAGAAATAATGCCTGGGTTGAGTGCAATGGATGGTCTGAGCCTGCAACAAAGTCAGTGGGCATGCGTATATGCAGACGAGCAAATTTGATCATAGCGGCCGATGTGGTTTTATTTCCTGATCATTTCAAACCGCGCTCGGTATTGTTTCGTGCAGGTCTGGCAGTCCCGATCATGCACAACTCGCTTCAGCTGTTAGGCCATTTTCGTTCGCGTGGCTGGCTGCCGAATCTGATCACATTGATAAAACCATTACGGTGGATGGCAAACCTGATAACACCTTTTGGAAATGATCAGGGTGGCATGTTGGTCGAGATCACTGGACACAAAGATAACCAACAAAATTCATATGAAGATAAACTCATTAAAGGCACATGGACTTTAACAGCTGGTCAAAGACAAGGACCCTATGTGCCGACCATTGTCGTTCGCACTATTTTACAAAACCTGCACAGCATAGAACCGGGTGCACGCGCCTGTATCGATGAACTGCCTTTGACACGCTACGTTGAGGCAATGCAGGACATCAATGTCATCACTGAAACAGAAGTTGAGCCATTCGAGTACCTGTTTCAGACAGCACTGGGCGATGATTGGCTGACCATGCCGGAGCCGTGGCGAGAAACGCATAAAGTTATCGATAGAAAACTGCTCTCAGGAATAGCAAAGATTACCCGGGGAAGCTCATTGCAGAGTCGCTTCATTGCGTGGATATTTCGATTTCCGGCAGCGCGCGAAAACATACCCGTGACGGTAACGAAAACCCGAATCGGAAATAAAGAAGTATGGCAACGCGACTTCGACGGCCAACAGTTTTATTCGACCTTACAAATGGTTGATGCTGGTAACTGTGCCATGGTTCAGGAACAGTTCGGTCTGTTGAAGTTCGTTCTGCAACTGCCCATTATTGACAAGGCTATGCACATGAACGTGCTCAGAGGAAGCTGCCTTGGCATCCCTATACCCTCGTTTCTGCTTCCAATTAGCAATACTCGCGAATATGTGGAAAATGGCCGAATGCATTTTTCTGTCGAACTTCTGGGCCCGCTCAACACCGGCCTGATCGTGCATTACCAGGGTTCGCTTGAGTAAGCAGGTATACTGAGAAGCGATCCTGGAAAGACGAACGTGAGCATGAATCCATCACCTGAATTCAACTTCGATAATACCTACGCCGGCCTGTCAGACAAACTGTTCAGCCGCCAACAGCCCACGCCGGTATCAAAGCCTGCAATGATCAAACTTAACAAGGCTTTGGCTGAGCAACTCAATTTAAACATTGATGCGTTGCAATCTGACGAAGGCCTCGCCATATTCTCTGGAAACAGCATCCCTAGCGGAGCAGACCCTATTGCCATGGCTTATGCCGGTCATCAATTTGGCAACTGGGTTCCGCAACTCGGTGATGGTCGCGCTATCTTGCTTGGCGAAGTTATAGACCGGCACGGAACGCGTTTTGATATTCAGTTAAAAGGCGCAGGTCCTACACCCTACTCCAGAAACGGCGATGGTCGATCAGCGATTGGACCCGTTATCCGTGAGTATATTGTTAGCGAAGCAATGGCGGCATTGGGTGTACCGACGACCCGAGCGCTGTGCGCTGTTAGCACCGGCGACAGCGTGCGACGCGAAAGCATGTTGCCTGGAGGAATTCTGGCCCGCGTTGCCCGTAGCCATATTCGCGTGGGTACATTTCAATTTTTTGCGGCACGAAGTGATATCGAGTCTGTAAAGCTACTGACTGATTACGTAATCAGCCGGCATTATCCCGATCTAAAACAAAGCGACAACTCTGCCCTCGACTTTCTAAAAGCCGTCATGCAAAAGCAGATTTCACTGGTTGCTCAATGGCAGTCTATTGGATTTATTCACGGTGTCATGAACACCGACAATGCATCCGTTGCAGGTCTCACCATTGACTACGGTCCGTGCGCTTTTATGGACACATACGATCCGGAAACCGTGTTTAGTTCAATTGATCATGCCAGTCGCTATGCGTATCAAAACCAGCCTGCCATTGCTCAGTGGAATATGGCAAACCTTGCGCAATGCCTGCTGCCGTTGATTAATGAGGATGAAAAGAAATCACTCGATGCCGCGCAGCAGGTCATTGATTCCTACCCGGAACAATACACAGCAGCCTATCTGCAACATTTTAATACCAAACTGGGACTAAGCCTTCAGCAGCAACAAAGTACAGCAGATATGGATTTAGTGAGCTCATTGCTCAAATGCATGACAGCAGCAAAAAGTGATTTCACTAATACTTTTAGAACACTGAGTAAATGCGATCCTGGAAAGGTCAACGACAGCACAGATACTCAACTATTAGCTATCTTTGATGATCAGACTGACCAAATTCGTGATTGGCTCAGGCGTTGGCGTGAGCGGCATACTTTGGAAACCAATAGTGCTGCGGAGCGTACTGCAATTATGCAGCAGAGTAATCCTGCCTACATTCCACGCAATCACCGAATTGAGGAAGCGATTCAAGCGGCGTTAAGAAACGACTATGCTCCAATGGAAAAGCTTTCAACCGTGTTGGCGAGTCCTTACGAGGAGCAATCCGGGTTCGATGAGTATGCAAAACCACCCGCTGAAGAAGAGATTGTAAAGGCGACGTTTTGTGGTACTTAATTTGTAGTAGTTCACTTATTCAATTCTGGCCCTAGCCAACGACGTAGAAGCGCAGCCCAGGCATCCGAACTTTGATATTGCAGTAGAGCACGATTCAACGGTTCACGTAACTCACTTCCCGCCGTTAACGCGATGCCGTAGTCCTGACGTCCGAATGTACCGGGCACCAGCTCGACAGAGTTAACATGAGACTTGCCGATAAGATAAGCCAGCATAGGACGATCGTATACAAAGCTACGAACCTCGGAATTCGCAACAGCGTCAAGTCCGTCTTGCACACTTTGATAAGGTATAAATTCCAGGCCTTGACGACGAAGCCAATCGTCGGATGCTGAACCAGCAATTGACCCAGTTGTAATCCCTACTAAGTCATTTGGCCCATCAATACGCTGATCCAGCCTGGCTGTTGTCAATGATGAGGCGATCATACCGGTGAATGTAGACGTGATGACTAACGCGGTAAACATCCAGAGCATACCGATGATACGACCAGGCCATGTACGTGGAGCCATGTCACCGTATCCTGTGGTGGTCATAGTGACAGCGGAAAACCAGAAACCGTCTCCCACGCCCTGAAGACCAGGACGAAACTCGTTTTTATTTTTGCGTCGTTCTGCTAACCAAAAACACGTACCAACAAAAGCGAGCAGGAGGAAAAGTAAACCCACAGGCTGCAAAAATTCCATCGATAGTAAACGACTTATCATGCTCCACCAGCTCGTGTCAGCAAGTGGCACAACGATCCCGTAACCAGTAGTATGGTAGGGATGGGTGAAATCGACTCGTCGCTCGCGCTCGTGCGTGATGGTTATAGCAGCAATGCTTGCGTCATATTTGGCAGTTGCAACACCTTCGATCATCTCGCTTAGAGTTGCTTCTTCGAAGCGATATTTTAAATCCAGTTCTTCAGCTAACGCTTTCCACAGTGATATTGATAAACCTTGCCACTGGTTGTCTGCATCCAACATGGCAAATGGTGGAGCTTGCTTTGTGGCAATTGTGAGGGTTTCGTCCTGAGCGATGACAGCTGAGGACAAGAAGAAATAGCATGCGACAAACAATACAAACTTATGCGCTGTAACTGCAAGACTGAGAGTCGACGAAAGGTATCTCAATATCGTGTATTTCAATTTAAAGCTCACGGTAAAACGGTGGTGACGGTTGTTATTTAAGTTATTAAACTTAACATGAGACAAAAACAGTAATAATCCAATTTATACATTAGAAAAAGGCAGTGAGACAATAGATCACGTAATGCACAACTACTAGTATGAACTGTAGCCGTATAATGCAGGAATAGAGCCTAACTCTAAACGATCGTGTACCAAGGTACCTGAAGAAGGTATTTTAGCCTGTTGACTCGGCCCTATCATCTCAGCTTTTATCTGCGATCATTATCGTCTCTAATGACATTCCTACACTAATCTAAAGTACTTGCTTTTTCAGGGCTTTCGCTAAATTTCAGGGTTCGAAGGGGTGTTGCTTGAGATAATCGGTGATCTTGTGCATGCTTTTTCCTATAGCGTCGCATTCGGTCTCAGTTACCGCTTCCATCAAGTGCTCAACGAGTTTTACTTGCAGCTTCAAACCTGCTTTCGCCTGCGCCTCACCCTGCTCGGTTAAATATACAAGTCTGACTCTTTTGTCATTCTCATCAGGCAAGCGTTTCAACCAGCCTCGCTGCTCCAACTCGGGTAACAGCATGGATAAATTTGAACGACCGACTACTAACAAATCTGCAAGATCGGATTGGGTCATACCAGGATAGCGAAAAGTTGCTGCCAGCACATCGTAACTGGGCATATCCAGATCGATTTCAAGCAACGCTTCGCTCAACGATTTACGTATCGTTTGATTTGCACGCCAAGCCGATACCCAGTTACTAAAACGAGGTAGTTCCCATGGCAACAAAGCACTATCTAACGGTTCTTTCATACGAGGGTAGTTTACGCAATTTCAAGCTTCACACCGGATGAACTTTCGTGTGTTCAGTCGGACAAACAGCAAATTGGCATTTAGTTCAATATTGTACTATTATGTTCAATATTGAACTATCTAAGGAGCGGAATATTTTGGACAATTTTATACTCAGACTTATCCGCATTGTTTTTAGCTTCGCTTCAAGAATTGCCCCCAAACCCGCCGGACGATTGGCTTTCAGGCTATTTTGCACTCCGATCAAAAGCACCAGTAAATCGCCTGGATACCTAAAGCGAAAGGAAGCGGCAACCACACTGTTCAACGAATCAACCAAACATTCAATCGCATACAACGGTGGCCACATTGCCGCCTTTGAATTTATACCGTCGAACGCGGGATCATCCGCCCCATCAATTGATAACGGTGAAACTGAACCAGAAACAGTCTGGATCGTACACGGCTGGCAAAGCCAGTCCCTGCTGATGAGTCATTTTGTTAACCCGTTGCTGGATGCCGGATTCAAAGTCATCTGCATCGATCTGCCCGGGCACGGGCAATCAATAGGCAGAACGTTCCATATCCCACTAGGTGTTCAAGCAATGCACGCGGTGCGCAGTGAACTCGGAGCACCGGATATGATACTGACACATTCACTGGGCGGGGCTGTCTGTGCAACTACGCTAGCCGGTACACTATCACCTTACTTGCCGTGGTCAGTGAAGAAAGTGGTTATGATTAGCCCACCAAATTCCATGGTAAAAATATTCAATGACTTTGCAACAATGATTGGTTTAAGTGATCAATCTACAAAGATGCTGCACACGATCGTAAACGAGCTTTCAGGTAAGACGACTGAGGATTTTAATACTGATGTCCAACTACAAAACTTATCGAGCGATTTGCAGCTGATTCACGCTCCAGATGACAAAGAAGTCCCTTTTAGTGAAGCCGAGGCGATTGCAAAACTGAACCCACGAGCTATCTTGCATCCGGTGAACGGTTTAGGGCATAGGCGAATAATCGTAGACGATGAGGTTGTTCAACTGGCGGTTGAATTTTTGAAAGCGGCGTAAACATCAGCGTGGACTATATCGGGCACTCGTTTTATTGAGTGCCTGGAAATGTGACGATGACCCTGGTCCCGGTATCGGTGATCTGACCAGTCTGGTCACTACCGTGCGCTACCTGCACGCTTGTTTTACTCTCGATTGCCAGGCTTCCTCCATGCGCTTCCGCAATCAATTTAGCCAAATGCAGGCCAAGACCAAAGCCACCTGTTTGCCTGGTTCTTGATTCGTCTGTGCGATAGAAAGGCTCGGTTACTTTTTCTATGTGCTCTGGAGCAATACCTGGTCCCTTGTCACTGATAGTGAGCTCAACAACGTTACTCAACTGCCGTACCAAAACTTCGACAGGCGCGTTCGAGGAGTTGTTATGTGCAATGGCATTGCCCACCAGATTTCTAAGCATAATGGCGAAGCGCGTTGGGTCTATTGAAAATGAAGGCAGTGAATCGGGAACACTAACCTGCACATTATCGGCATGCATATCGGTAAGAACCGAATCAATTAACTGCCCCAAGTCCACCACTTCCCGATCAAGTATGGCATGCCCCGATTTCATGCGTTCGCTTTCCAGAATATCCGCGATGAGCTTCTCCATCTCTTGCAGATCATCGGCTATTTGTGCTTGCTCTTTCGATTCAGGCAGCAGCTGCGTAGCGATGGTTGCTCTTGTTAGCGGGGAGCGCAGCTCATGGCTTGCTCCAAGCAATAACTGACGCTTTGAATCGAGCATGTGCTCGATATCTGAGGCCATGGTGTTAATGCTGTTGGCTAGCGTGCCCAGATCGTTGTCTCGTCGAACAGTAATGCGGTGACTGAGATTGCCTTTGCCCATTTCGTTCACGCCCTGGCGTATATCCCTGACTGGGCGGATCATCCACCTTATGATAAAAAACAGCACTGCAAGCGTTGTCAACAGAGCTGCGAGCGCAGGGACCATAAAACGCCAGCGCTCCCTTTTTCTTTCCGGATGGGGTAACTCATAGTAAACCGTGTAGTCACCCTGCTGACTTTTCAGCAATGTCTTGTCTTCGTTTCCACCAAATTCCACCCCAGCGAATCCGCCTGCACTACCGGCAAATTCCGGGCGATGACGCTTTTGCCTGGAACCAAAATAAATCTCATCCAGCTCCAGTGTTTCACCGTTAGTTGAGAATTGTTTGTCCGGACCGTTTATATAAATGTGTACCGGTAACCGTTCTGCCAGCGCCAAAGCTCGCTCTTCGCTGGGAGGATTACCAATATCCTCACTGATGTAGTCGAGATAGAGTTCGACATGCTTGCCCGCGGTTGAGTGCCATGCCTTGGCAAACCCGTGCATCAATGTAACAACGGTTAAAACAGTGAGAAGTAATGATGCAATAACAAAAACCACCAACAATCGGGTAGACAGCGATTTTCGTAGTGGATTGAGTTTACCTATCATGCTGCAGGCTTCGTAGTTGATAATTGTTGCACAACCATCGCTTTATCCCGTTGAATTCATCGGTTTGGCAACAAATGCATAGCCGGACCCGTAAACCGTTTTAATTGGTTGCTCTGGTTTCAGTTTTGAACGTAAACGGCTTACCAGAATATCAACCGAACGAGTGAATAGCTCTGTCTCAGTGCCTTTTAATCCATTTAGAATATCGTCGCGCGTAAAGTCTTTACCTGGTGCTTTAGCCATTAGCACCAGTAGCTGATATTCCATTGTAGTGAGCGTAACCAGAGAATCACGAACAAACACTTCCCGCTGCGTTAAGTCAATTACAACCCCATCAAATTCCAGTCGATCTGCCGAAGCGGTTACCGATTTTTTGCGCTGAACAATATTGTTAATGCGAGCAACAAGTTCGCGTGGCTCAAAGGGCTTGGGTAAGTAATCATCGGCCCCAATTTCAAGCCCGACAACTCTGTCCATCACTTCGCCACGAGCAGTTAGCATAACGATCGGAATCTCGCTACTTGTACGAATTTTCTTACAAACCTCGAAGCCGTCCATTTCTGGCAGCATCACATCCAGGATAACCGCATTGAATGTTTTACTCGCAAGTAATTCAAAGCCTGCAGATGGCTTAACCGCATGCGTTATTTTAATATCGTATCGAGCACAATACTCGGCTAGCAGTGGACCAAGTTTTTCGTCATCGTCTATAAGCAGGACATCTAGCATAGTGTTTCTAGCGTTTTGTTGTTGGGCATTTTTCGAGTTTATTCTGTTTTGGGCCATATCGATTGAAAAACCCAGTGTACCCTAACGCAACAATAAGTTGCCCATGTCGCTACTAAACAAATATCGACTTATAGGCTAAAAAACGTTGTTCGCATAGCAATATGATACTGCAAGGCAACGAGGGCGATCGATGAGACCGCCCTCTTCGATTAACACAAAGCCGGGCAAATCCAGCATTGCCTTCAACTACTATGAGCTAACTCAGTGTCTCCAGCCACCACGCTTCCCACGGCCTTTATGCGAATCCATAAACTCAAGAATCTCAGCCTTTTGTTCAGCATTTAATGTATCCAGAAAATTGCCCAGTGCCCCGACCAGTTCAGGTGCGACTGAGTTTACTGTGGCCGTTTTGGTGGTTACCATTTCAAGTGCTTTCGCCTGATCGAACGTTTCTGATTCGATAAGTGCCCGAGCATCATCTTTTGTGGTTTCCATCTGGCCATGCATGGTCTCCCTTGCTACCAGCATTTGATCTTTAAGGGCGTCCAGAGCCTGCTTCTGGGTTTCATCCAGATCAAGCTTCTTGGCAATAAACCCGACCGCATAATCGGCATGTTCAGCATGATTACCGCGAAAGCCCTTGCCAGCGATTGCAATACTGCCGGTGGTAATGGCAACAGCTGCAATAACGCCTGCGATAATTTTGGTTGATTTCTTCATTACTAACCCCTGATACTTCGTTAAGTTGAATGTATTGTTGCGTGCAGGATTAGTATCGGCGTTTGGTCGCGTACAAGCATTTCGCTGCTGGAACAACTTGTAACGGGGTGTAACCGAGGTTGTAATTGCTGTAACAACGGCCTGCTTTACGCGCGAGTACGAAACACCAGGAGATCTTTGATGTACAGATATATTCCACTACTTTTTATTGCTGTATTCCTTCCAGCTTGTGCCTTCCTGCCACCAAAACTTGAGCTACCAAAGGCCGCAGCCAGCATTGAGGATTTAGAGCCGTATTTGGAGAAAGCAGTATCTGAAAGTTCTCCTCCGAGTATCTCTGTTGTTGTCGTAAAAGATCAGGATATTGTCTATGCAAATGCGTTTGGGCACGCGGACGCGGATAGGAGCATCGTTGCAACCCCAGACACAGTGTATCAATGGTGGTCCATCACAAAGCTGTTTACCGCCACTGCCATTCTGCAGCTGCAAGAGCGCGGGCTATTATCTATCGATGATTCGGTAAATATACACTTACCACTTTTTTCAACCAGAGGAACAAAAGCAAGCGGTCAGGAAATCACTATTAAACAATTACTCAGTCATAGTTCAGGGCTGGGTGATATCGGTATTAAAATACTTGGCTGGGTACACTTTGAAGGCGACCCACATCCTAATCAGTCCGAACTGCTCCAATCACAACTTGCAAACTTTAATAAATTGAAAGCCCGACCAGGAGAGGAAGGAAGATACTCAAACTTTGGATATCTGGTTTTGGCAGCACTTATTGAGTCCGTTACGAGCAAAACTTACGAAGAATATATACTGTCCAATATTGTTAAACCGCTAGGCATGCAAAATACAAATTTCGTGTACACGCCCGACATGGCTGCTCTCGCAGCAAAAGGGTCTCACCCCAGCGATTTTATAAGCAAAATTGTTCCAATATATCTTGATACGAAACGCGCCATAGACAAGAAGCAAAACGGTATTCTTTGGTTTAATCACGTTTACAGTGATCAAAAAGGTGCAAGCGGTTTAATCGGCCCGGCTACAGACTTGATAAAGTTCGCGAGTGTATTTCTTCCAGGCTACGATGCGTCGACCAAAACTATTTTATCGAACGACAGTATTGAATTGATGCAAACACCCATTATAAAAGTATCAAAAAGCCCTGCACCATCAAAAGATCTTGATTTTGGATTAGCTTGGTTCATTTCTGATTCAAATGGCGAAAGAACACTTAACCATGGTGGTAGCGGCATGGCTTATACGTCAATGCTAACGCTAAACCCGGATAGAAATCTTGCCACAGTGGTAATGACGAACAGCACATATTTAGGCAGAACCATGGGTTTTAAACTGAGCCAACAGCTTAACCAAATAAATTGGTGAGACCACACAGCTGAAGATAAACAACATTGCAGAAAATGCAATCGCTTTTTGAAATCAGCCTTTGTTGATCGAATTGTACCCGCGGCATTATTACCGTCACAGCTCCGAACTAAGATCACTGAACGCACAATTTAACAACTGACCACAAACATTTTCACAAAATCACGGTAATAATAACGCTTACCATTTCGACAATACCAGTAAACTATCAGCTGCTTAATTCAACCCGGAACAATCATGAAATATATTAACGCTATCAAAAGTTCTAAAGTGCAACGCTTCTTGATGGCCATAATGCTTGTTGTCAATGCTTGCATCATATTTGGGCAAAAGAATGCACAAGCAGCCGATGTTGCTGACTTTGCATTAGGTGAACACAATATTTGCATTGTCACGACCGAAGGTGTACTTGAGTGCACCACAAATGAAGCTGTCGGACTCTATTTACCCCCAGACACTGATAGCCGCTACATAGCGGTCGCATCAGGTGGCGCCCACAGTTGCGCCATCACTGACTCCGGAGATATCACTTGCTGGGGTGCGAACAATTTCGGTCAACTGGATGCTCCGGTTGCCGTTTCGCCGTTTGTATCAATCAGCGCATCTGAAGGCCATACCTGCGCTTTGGACACTAATGGACAAGTCAGCTGCTGGGGACTAAACAGCAATGGACAAACTGATGTCCCGGAGGACAACAGTGACTTTGTCAAGCTCTACACAGGAACTAACGGAAGCTGCGGAACAAAGACTTCGGGTATTACTGTGTGCTGGTCAGATACCTGGCCGTACGATCGAATCGATGGTGAGGAAGGCATTATCGACCTGCACGTAATGCAAAGAGAGGGTGAAGGTGCAGTATGGGTCAATGAACAAGGCGTCCTGCGGTATTTCTTAAGTTATGGCTCAGTCGCCCGTCTGGACGATGGACCATACACACGAGTGAGAAGCAATGGCGTGATGCTTTGCGGACTTAAAACAAACGGTGACATGGATTGCAATCTGCGCAATCGAGACTTTGCCAATACCTCAATTAATCGCGCACTGCTGGCGTCCATCGAAGCACTGCCACCGCTAGCAGATTTCGATACACACTACGAGTATGACTATCACATGAGTTTTTGTGGGGTAGATCTAGACAGACAGCTACACTGCTTTGGCGATGCACTTCCAGCAGATCGTTTGCCTGGCGAAGAAGGCGACTTGCCAGTTGCAACTAACCTGTCGCTAAGCGTCTATGGTGAAAACGTAGCGGAGTTACTCTGGAATGTTGATCTTTCAGGTATCGGTGGCGCGCCCGGCCAATTCCGCGTCTACAGGAACGGTGAGGTTGTATCGCAAGCTTTTGCCAACGCAAGCTACCTCGACAGGGATTTTGAAATTGGCGTACCTTATGTCTATGAAGTTTCCTACATTGCACCAGACGGTATGGAGGGTCCATTATCTGAACCACTCGCTGTGAACGGTGCTTTCTCGAACCCGGGTACGGACTCGGTTATTGGTACACCAAACGATGACACTGTGCTCAGCGGTATCGAGGTCAGCCGATACGGCGAAGACTCACTGGAAATATTCTGGGACAGACCATCGTCATCTATCCGACAATATGACATTTACCGTAACGGCGAGCTCGTAGCCTCTGTTCCAGGACCCTCGTATTTCGATAACCAGATTAATGCAACCAACGCGTACCAGTACACTATTGTTGCGATTAATAACAGCGGTTCAATTCAGGCTAATGGGTTCACTCGGGTGGAAAGCTTCAGCGGTTTGCAGTGTTTTTAACTAACTGGCCGACTTGGGTGTTGATGAACGATAAAAAACAATTATCGTTCATCACGCTGGTTTTTCTTCCAGACTATGCGTGATTGGCGGGATAAGCGTTGTGTTGTGGTAATGCACGTAAATCGCTATCACATCCTCCAGCGCTGAAACCTTCTTCGTTGTGCACCAGGTCCTTCTCGCAAAACGTTTGATGTTGTCCCGCATCATTGCCAATGTGTGATTAATCGGGAAAAGCGGGTCATATCCGGTGCGTTTGAGCTCGCCTTGTCCCGTCAATGAACCGCGAACCGATCGATGGGTCCTGTGATGTGCTTGTGGTAACACCTGTTTGATTTCACTGGCGTAGCGTGGGTGTTCATCTGACACTACCTGCACCGTTGGTGACATATAGTCTGCCACCTGCTTCAAAACACGTTTTCGCATGGGCCCACTCAGGTTTCTCCTCGGGCCATATTTTTCTCTTGAACGTTTAGAGATGAGTCCGTTAGCGGGCACCTGCGCCACCCCGAACCCAAGGATGCATCGATGCCGTTCAACCGACATCACGGCAATCGATAACGGTTTCAAGCGTGTGTGTTCGAAGCTGATCAGCTCATCCCATTGCACATGTTCAAAAGGAGGTTGTTGGGCAAGCCAGATCGCGGCTTTCTTTCGTGCCTCCTGAGCCAAGAAAGTGATCTTTCTGGCAACGGTTTTACGATCACAACCGTGCTTGATCGCAATACGTCGCTGCGCGGTGCTGCTTGCAATGTCCATTTCGATTAACCGATTCAATCGTCGGCGTTTTTGTCGGTAGGTTGGTGCATGCGTAGCACTGGAATGGTATTTCCCGCACGAACGGCAACGATAACGTTGAATGGATTGGGCGTCGTCATAGCGATGATAACGACCATACTTTACAGAGCATCCGGCTCCGCAGCTGGGGCAGTTTGGGTTCATATCCTTTGAACCTTGTTATGTTTAGGAGCTACTGACTATAACTGAAAATCAGTATCAGCACTCATGTCTACCAGTTAGGAGGGAACGGGCCATCGCAACCGCCACCGCATGACTACGATTGCTGGCATTCAGTTTGGTTATCGTATTGCGAATATGGAATGAGACTGTACTTTCGGTAATACCAATGATCTGTGCGGTTTCCCAGGCTGTTTTACCGGCGGCTGTCCAATTCAGACATTCTTGTTCACGTGGACTGAGTTTCGTGTGTTGTGCAGGGTGTTTGTTTGCTGTGTGCAGTCTTCGCATCGCTTCATGGATGGATATAACCAGTAGTTGAAGTTGACTGATGGTGTCTGCACTGGCTGGGAGTGTAGCTTCCTTTTTTGCCACATTTAACATTCCCCATTCCGAGCCGGCACCGTGTACGGGAACACAATATCCATTGTGTATCTGGTTTTTTTCTGCGCTTATTAGTAATTGTTCGAGCTGTTTGCCATGCATTTTTGTATCAGACGGCATATTAGTCCACTGGCTGGGAGCGGTTTTAGTTTGCGCGTAAACCACCAGCGGGTTGTTGCGATCACCTATATCTAATACACCCAATTCGGAGTAACTCGATGGAAAGCTGCACAAATTTTTCTGGCTCTCAAATACCGGAAAATAACCTGCATAATGAAAGTAGTCGTAGCCCAGTGACTTAATGGTATCGGCGCATTCGCTTTCGATATCAGACAACCTCAGTTTCGTGTTTTCAGCTATGAGCGCATTGGCGGTTTTGGCTGGTGATTCATTTGCAGATTTTGCATGTAAAAGAGCGTGCATGTGATATCCCTTTTCGATACTGATTCGTTAGCGTTGCTTTGGTCTTATGTCCATGACCGACATTCGTTCTATGAGCGCAGGCATGAAGTGGGTCTGTGGATTTGGCAGAACACCTTCACGCTGATGCCGTTGACTCAAATTTAGTGCAAGTGTTGCCGCCGAATGACTCATTGACTTTAACGGCTGGCTGACAGTGGTTAAATGCGGAAATACTGCGGTAGCGAGTGCCGAGTTATCGAATCCGACCACCGACATCTGTTCAGGTACTTTGATGCCGGCTGTGTAGCACGCATTGACTACACCTGCTGCCATATCGTCGTTTTGCGCAAAAACAGCGCTGACCTCATCCTTGCCATTCAGGATTTGCTGCATGGCGTTGGTACCAGAGGTGATTGTGTAGTCGCCCTGAAAAATACGGTTTTCTTTTATCGGACAGCCCTGTCGTAAGAGTTCATCGATAAATCCTTTGCCTCGTAGATTGGCATCAGGTTTGTTCTCCGGCCCACTTATCATTGCAATGTTTCGATGGCCGTTGTCGAGCAAGTGCTTGGCTGCAAGCTGACCGCCAACATAATGATCTACTGTGATACACCTATTTGAATCTTCGTGTACGTGTCGATCGATGAGAACCGTGTTCGGAAATTCTCTGAGCATATTTTCAAGCTCGGCGTCATCGACCAGCAGGCTGAGAACGATAATGCTTTCGACTTGTCGGCTTATCAGCGATTGCCAGGCCCGTCTTTGTTTACCCGGGTCTATGTTGTTCGCGACGTTGCCGGTTGCTTCAACGATGGTGTAGTAACCGTATTCGCGCAATATATCGACTGTCTCATCCATGATGGGAGCGAAGTAGGAGGAAGCAAAATTATCAGTCAGAAGACCGATGGTTCTCGATGAGCGCATGGCCAGCGAGCGAGCGGCTTCGTTGCGGGTGTACCCGCTGACTTTGATTGCTTCGGCAACTTTGGTACGCGTAACGGGCTCCACCAGCTCAGGTTTGTTCAATGTGCGTGACACTGTTGCCGTTGAAACCCCGGCCAATATTGCGACATCTTGCAAAGTCGGCAATTGAAACCTCCCCAAAATGAACCAAAAAAGGCCCAAAAAGTACAAATGTAAGCGCTTACATCAGTAATCCTGACACGTTGCTGATGAATAAACAAGTGGTAGGGTATTAATTTTGTGACAGCAAGTCCGGTGCTAGGTCCAGTCTTAATTCCAGAACATGCGCCGGGCGCATGATTAAGATTTGCGTACGGAAGGTTTCCACACCAGCTGATGTTGACTGGAGAATTATGGGGTGGCTGCGCAGGTGTTCGCTGGAGTTAGCACATAGTGATGAGGGTATTCGTCAGACGTTAGTACTCGGCGATCTAAGTGTTCGTTGTTAGTCGTTGGTACTCAGCGATCTACGTTTTCGTTGTTAGCGCTGGCACTCAGCGATGCACGTGTTCGTTCGACCTTGGACACACAGATATGCCGTGATCGCCAGACGTTGACGCTAGGCTTTTGAGCGGGTATGGATGAACTGAAACAGCGCCAGATGGTGCTCTGGCGCTGTAACGAATTTATAGCGAGTCGATATAAGCCACGACGTCCAGAATAGCTTGTTCATTGGGCAGGGTGCCAGCCATACCTCGCATGGTTGCGCCGTAAATATCTTCCTTATGCACTCCGCGCGCGCCTGATTGATAGTTTTTAAGTTGGCGAATCAGATACCAGTCAAATTGACCTTGCAGGCGGGGAGCGTTGGTCGCCTCCATACCCATTCCGTCAGCACCATGGCAACCTGCGCATACAGCATAATAGGATGCACCTTTGGTTTTATCGCCGTCTGCTGCGAATGCTGCAGAGAATGTTGCCAGGCCAAAGGCGAGCACCAGGGCTGATGTATTCAGTAGCTTTTTCATATGTATTCCAACCAGTATTTGTCGAGTCAGATACTCAGCGCGTCGAAAGGTTCCGCGCTGGTATACATTTCACCAAAAACATAACGTTTTTGCATTTAATTGCAGTTGTTACGTTGATAATGCTGGTGGTAACTTGCTCTGATACATCTATCGGATCAGTTTAAATTCGACTCTGCGATTCTTTTGTCTGCCGACGGCGGTGTCGTTGGATGCGATTGGTCGAGCTTCACCGAAACCCAGCGCGTTGAGTCTTTCACGATCTATACCAGCCTCAGAAATAACCTCTACACACGCTTCTGCGCGTGCTTGCGAAAGTGTTTTGTTTATGTCGGCGTCTCCTTCCGAATCCGTGTAACCGTGAGCTTCAAGTTTTATATCTGGGTAACGTTGCATAACCTTGGCAACTTCGAGCAAGATTTCGCGAGAACGACCTGTTAGTTCTGAGTTTCCGGCGTTGAACTGGATATTGAACCCCGCGTCCTGAATCAATTTTTCCTCAGATTCGGTAACCGGTTCTTCCGGTGTTAGCGCTATCGATGTACTAGCCGGGCAACCGGCATTGGACGGTGAACCGGCAATGTCCGGGCATTTATCATCCTTGTCAGCAATGCCATCGAAATCGGTATCCTGAATGGTGGCTGGGGCATTTACCGGACAACCTTTATTCGTTCCGGCCTCGTCAGGACAGGCATCGTTGTTATCCGGAACACCGTCGGCATCCTTATCAGCCGGGCAGCCTTTATCGGTGCCGGGTGTTTCCGGACAGGCATCGGTACTGTCGGGAACACCATCAGCGTCTGTGTCAGCCGGGCAACCGTTGTCACCACCAGCGACATCGGGACACGCATCTGCATCATCATTTATACCATCAGCATCTTTGTCAGCGGGGCAACCGTTGTCCTTTCCGGCTTCATCAGGGCAGGTATCGCTGTCATCGGGTATACCGTCTCCATCTGTGTCGGCCGGACATCCATTATTGCTTCCAGCTACATTCGGGCAAGCATCTTCGTCATCCGAGACACCATCTGAATCGCTGTCTAATCTTTCTTGTTCTTGTTCTTGTTCTTGTTCTTGTTCTTGTTCTTGTTCTTGTTCTTGTTCTTGTTCTTGTTCTTGTTCTTGTTCTTGTTCTTGTTCT
>CALJNA010000042.1 GCA_937981955.1 uncultured Granulosicoccaceae bacterium | reverse complement strand
AGCCATTGCGATCGGCGGATGCGCCAGCCTTAACCATAACGCCGTCTTTTTCCATATCGAATGGAATGAACTCGTTAACACCGTCATAATCCCAGCCATCATGTGGCGTGGTCTGGTAACCCCATTTGATCTCACCATCTTCGGGGTCGATAGCGATGCGAGCCGATGTCCACTTATTGTCGCCAGCGCGAAGATAGGAATTCCACGGAGCCGGATTACCGGTGCCAAAGTAAGCCAGCTTGGTATCAGGGTCGTAAGTGCCACCCAACCAGGTTGCACCACCACCGTTCTTCCACATGTCACCAGGCCAGGATTCGTTCTTGGTGCCCGTCATTGTGGATTCAGCACCCATGAGCGTACCCATGTTGCCTTCAATGGTGGGACGCGACCAGACCACTTCGCCGGTATCGGGATTACGCGCTTGTATCTCGCCCACAATACCGAATTCGCCACCGGAGTTACCGGTCAAGATGAGAGGTCCGTGCTTTTCTGTGGGAACGATCAAAGGCGCTGCAGTGTATGAGTAGCCAGCCTGATAGTCGGCGATAGTTTTGCGCCAAACCACCTTACCTGTTTTGGCATCCAACGCAACGATTTTCGCGTCGAGTGTACCGAAGAAAACCTTGTCCCCAAGAATCGCTGCGCCGCGATTAACGACATCACAGCAAGGTAGTATTCCTTCAGGCAAACGCGCATCGTATTGCCAAAGTTCTTCGCCGGTAGCAATGTCAATGGCCCACATACGGCTGTAAGATCCCGTTACGTACATAACGCCATCTTTGATCAGTGGTTGTGATTCCTGACCACGTTGTTTTTCTCCTCCGAAAGAAAACGACCAGACTGGAAACAGGTTTTTGATGTTGTCTTTGTTTATCGTATCCAGTGGACTGTAGCGTTGACCGCGAGGACCTAATCCGTATGACACGATATCGCCAGTGCTCGCTTGGTCATCGACAATATCAGCTATACCAACATCAGCCGAAACATTGCCGGCAAAAGCAAGCGCTCCAACGGATAAAGTACTGGCGAGAGCCAGCCAGGTTTTTTTCTGCATTTGTAAATCCTCCAGGTCTTAGAAATAGGTACCTTGGTGCAAAGTCATTTGATGCCCGAATAAGAATATCGAGAACGCGCGCGAACACAAAGAACACCACTGCCCTGATAGTGTACCTACGCCTAAAATTTACACCAATTGGCCTTAAGTACACCATGTGCAGGCTTTATCCACTGTGGGGCGAGCACAGCTTAAGCACTTGATTTTCAACTAAGGAGTAATTAGCAGCGAGCATGGATGGGCATTGCGAACGGGTACCGGCGCGACGGCGACTGCAACGGTGGTTATTTGACATGGCGGATTGAGGTAGGTTCGCACCGCCTGATTACATCAACGGGTTACCTCAACCTCTTGCCAGATACTGTCTTCTAGCTGAGGATATAAATGCACAACCGACCGCTCGTACTCGGTGCGCAGGACGCTCAGTGCGTTAAACCGCGCCGGGATAGGCAGCGCCATGGCCTCATTCATGGTCAGGCCCCGCTCTACCGACAAGCGAAGGTTGCCATCTAGCCAGGACAGGTAGTCAGCAGTTTGAAGCAACGACTCGCCTTTCACGTCTTTTGGGCCGTGCCCGGGAAAAATCAATTCTCGATCGGTACTGTCAAGCGATGAGATCGATGCCTGCCAGGTAGCAATATCAGCATGCGGAGTTGTCGGTGTGCGGAACATAAACGCAAGATCGCCGGTGAACAATACGCCGGTTTCATCATCCCGAACAACAAAATCAGAACTGGTGTGGCCTGACAGATAATACAAAGAAAAACGCCTGCCTCCTATCTCTTCGCTGCTCGCTTCGAGCGCTATACCGGGAATAGCCAATGCTGTACCACGCATCCAGTCACCAACGAGTCGATAAAGATTTTCTGCAAACCCTTCGCCTTCGAGCGACAGATTATCGATAACACCTTGCGGCGCAGCAATCAGTTCTCTGTCAAAAACTTGATTACCGAAACAATGATCCGGGTGATGATGCGTGTTATACACACGCAAAACGCGTTTGCCAGGGATCGTTCGTTCGATCAATGCCAGTAAGGCTTCACCATAACGCTTCGAGGGACCGGTATCGACAACGACAACACCATCTGGCACTTCAATAAACGCAACATTGACGATGTTGCCGCCATTATCGAAGTTAAAATATTCGTTAGCGCCGTGAACTGCCCATGTGCCTTTGGCTATCTCAGAGGCGGCAAGCTTGTAATCGAGTAACTTGGCATACGCCGGCGCCATTGCACAATACGCACAACCGGCGCTTAGCGTTTGTAAAAAGGCTCGCCTGGACGTATGTCCCGGTTTACCACATGAACTCATTGGGCGGTCACGCCGGGAACAACTAACGGAAAACCAAACTCGTTACCCTCGTTATCACGTGCTGATACCTGCAGGGTCTCTGCGGCTTGTCCTACCTTTGGCTTGATAGTCAGTGTTGGATTCTCACTAACAGGTTCGTACAGATCAAGCTCGGCAACAGCTTCACCAGCTTCGTTACTGACGGTTATCTTGTTCATGAAAAAAGCGGGAATTCCAGCAGCAAGACCGGTATCCATAGGATGACGCATACGCAGGGTCATTCGTGCGGTCAGTTCGGATTCACGTCGAGTCAGCGCACGGGTTTTGCCCAATGTGCTCATCCAGTCGTTCTGTCCGTGTGCCATGGCCGGAGCTGTGCACCCACCACCGGCTGCATCGATATAAGCTCCTCCAATATGCCAAACGCCATCGGCGGTTCGCGCGCCAACGTGTATTGGCGTGCCCTGTTGTAATTTGACCCTGAAACCAACAAATGACAGCGCTTTAATCGGACGAACAGACAATATGTGCGGGATGGGATTCAAATCAGCAACAGCGACGATTTCCTCTACATTGTCCAACGCCGTGGCATCTACGGTAATGGGCACATCAAATTGATTCTCAGCGCTTTTTGGTGCACTGACAATGACACGCGAATCGAAAACCACTTTTTCACCCGGAAAAAAGCGCTCCACCATTTGCTTCCACATAACAGATTCAAACGGGTCGGGTGGAATCTCTGCGGCGGAAGACAAGGCTGAAAACGCGCAGGCACTGAACAATAGAAAAGCGTTTGCAGCTGACAGTGTGAAGCGTTTTAATTGTGCGACTTTCGTTGACTGGCACATATTCATGACAGACACCTTAAGAAAAGATTCGTTTGATGCACGCATTTCCTTTACTCCCGCCGACATAGTCAAGATTATTGGTACACGCTTTTAAACAATTCACATCACGGTACATTGAGGTACGTCACGTATTTTTTGTCTATCGTACCCTGTTTAATTCTTAACGCTGCTACCAAATGATAGTAGACACAAAGAACTATAGCTCCGGCGACATATACTTCACACCGTAGCGCTCATATATCGCCTGCATTTCGCCACTGCTATCAAGCTGGGAGAACAGCTCGGCCACCTCATAACCAAGATCACGACTATCGTGCTTTACAGCCACGCCTATAGGCCATCCTGTTCTGACAATGCCCGGCATTGGAGGTTGCACAACGTAGGAATCTCGCTCTTTTGCCTGTGTAGCAACCCATTCTGCCTGTGCTTTGGAAGCAATAAGCGCGGGCACTTCACCTTCAACGTACATTCCCACTGCATCGGCAAACGTTCTGCCTCGCCGAATACTGTTGTGCAATTGTCCGCGAAACGCATTTGATAAAAAGAAATCACCTGCAGTATCCACTTCCACTGCAATCGGATTATTCATGAATCGTCCGAACGTACTAAGCTCGGGCAGCACTTTTCGATCGGCGACGACTGCCATCTTTTCCTGGAAATACGGTGCCATGAGCACGGCCAGTTCGTTGCGCGCATTCACTTCCGGATCGTAGGGAACGTGCATCATTAAATCTGCAACACGTCGATGAATAAGATCACCTTTCCAGATATTGACGCGTAAATCATCGTCCAGATTCTCGTCTGCACCACGCATCAGGATTTTCACTTCGACATTCAGTTTTTCACCAAGCGCTCGCGCCAGTTCAACGTCTATACCGAGATATTCTCCATTCTCTTCCCATGAGTATGGAGCGTAATCACTATAGACAAATATGGTGATATCACCGGTGTCTATAATATCGTCCAGTGGTCGCGCTGACGCTTCCAGTGCTGTGAGACACAACGCGATGCCTGCAGCCCAAAGCAACAACAGGTGCCTAACCAGACACAAACAAGACGGTATCAGTTTCATTTTATTTCGGTTGGTTTTCTATGTAGGACCGAATAGCCCACATGGCTTCCTGACTAAGCAGATCTTCATAAGGTGGCATTTTGTAAGCACCGTTTTGCGAATAGCCCTTGCGCACACGTTCCATGAACCACTCGTCGCCAAACTCACCATCTTCGAGCATGCGCAAGTCCGGTGCGATGCCGCCGGAAATGGCTTCGAGTCCATGGCAACGTGCGCAATTCTGGTTGTAGCCGGAGGCGCCGATTTTCTGGGCCAGCTCGTATTGCTCGCCACCTTTCAATCGATAGGGGTTCTGCAGTTCAAATTCTTCGGGTAAGGGATCGAGCCCCTCCACGTCAACGGCTTGTGGCGTCACATCGCCATGACCCATTACGGTTGAAGACACGGTAAAACCGAAAGCTGTGGTAAGCGCTACAGCGCCAATCATTAATTTTAAACGCATGATTTACCCAATATAGTAAAGAGATATATGACACCAGTTTATATCAGATCTGCCAAAGCACCTCCATGGCACCATGGTGGGCATTGCGTCATCTGAGACCTTGGTCGATAGAACAGTGTGAACCCTGTTGCCAACCTGTCCGTTTATAGTTCAGAACCCGGGCCTTCCCAATACGTTCCATCGACAAGCACAGCAGAATCTCCAACCAGCTTGGTACCACCGGCTTTGGATAAAACCCGATAGATGATTTCGGCATCACGAATTTCATCGTTCAAGTTACGCGAAGGTATGCCTTCGCGGAACCGGTCACGTAGTTTTGCCAATGCCGCTCCTTTGTCTTTTATGGCGCCACTGGACGCAAGACGATCCCATTCAGCGTCAGAGTCGTTCATCAGTGCCTTGGTTTGTCTGGAAGCCTTAATAAAACCGACAACAGCGGATTCGTTTTCACTTGCCCAGGCTTCATCAAAAACATACCCGAGTGAAGAAAGCGGACCGGAAGCTCCCAGCGCGTTGGTAGCTTCTTCAACACTGACGAGCCGCTTAAAACCCTGCGCTTCAAGTCTTGCGCAGTAGTGCCAGTAATTCAGATTGGCATCAAGTTCCCCACTGAGTGTTTTCTCTGCCAGTAGCGGCGGTGCGCCGAAGACGATTTCATTTTCTGCGGCAAGATCAACACCGTGTTGATCGCGCGCCATCCCTTGAAGCAACAACCAGCTTTTATCCAGTGGTCCACCGGCCACACCAATTTTTTTACCTTTCAGGTCGGCGACCGAGCTCATACCACTATCGGACGCAACCATCATCGAACCAACAGAGGAGCTGTATCGGGAAAACGTTAGTGCAACACCATCAGCTCTTTGTCTCGACACCCATAACCAGTCAGAGACAATGACATCGACCTCACCACCTTGAAGCGCTATTTTGGTTGCATCACCGCCGGCAAACGGGACTATCTCGACATCAATGCCATTGCTGCTATCGAAGCCTGCGTTTTTTAGCGCTTTGAGTTCCCAGTTAACCGTACCGAATTTAAGGACGCCAACGCGTACCTTGGTATTGTCAGCCCAAACCACATGGGACAGAAACAAAATTGCCATGCCGGAAAGTATCAGACAAATTTTTCGCATAGTTAACGCTCGACTCATAAGGGGATTCCAGAATGCCACAGCTCACGGTCCCTCCAAAGTAGCAAAACTAGCACTTTAGTACCAATGAATTTAAAAAGCGGCTAAATCATACTGAATCAGCCCCGAAGCATGCGAAAATTCATTATGCGCCGAATATCACTCGTTATTGTTTTCGCAGCAATTATTTTCGGAATACCCGCTTCCGCACAAGATTACCAAGTGGACCCGGAAACCGGCTTTCGCATGGACAAGTATCGCGCACCGGTACCTGCCTCCATCCCTGGCGGCACCACAGTCGATACCGCATTTGTAAAAGAGCAGCACGAAGCCGGCAGTATGGTCTTTATTGACGTGTTGCCTCCGCGCGGTATGGGAGCGGACCCGATCGACGGCTATTGGCTGATCACCGAACCACGCTCGAGTATTCCCGGCACTCACTGGTTACCTGAAGTGGGTCGTGGCTTCCTGGAGCCCGATCATCAGGCGTATCTTGAACGCAACCTCGCCCGGCTAACTGACCAGGACAAATCAAGCGCGCTATTGTTTTTTTGTACCGCCGATTGCTGGCAAAGCTGGAACGCGGCCAGGCGGGCTATTTTACTGGGGTATGAAAAGGTATTCTGGTACCCGAACGGTACCGATGGCTGGGAAGAAAACGGCTATGAGCTAGTTGACGTTGCGCCCGTCAACTTTGTAGATGACACAACGCCAATTCTGTTTCCAGACAAAGCTGGTATTTATCTGCAAGAAGCATCGGGTGCCGAAACAGTTATTGGAACCGTGCAATTCAAGAATCAACCTGATGGTACATCGACATTTGAAATAGACGTAGGTGGCGAGGTTTTTTCCGATCATTTCCTGTCAATGCGGCCATTTAAATGCATTACCGGAGATGCAGATTGGTTTTGTTATCTTGCCTATCCATACGACATTCGAAATACCGTGGCTCCGGGTAATCTCACTGACCTTGAATACAACCTGTTGTTCATAACCAAATCTAAAACAGAGTTTGGTATCGATGCCTGGAATGGTATTTACTACAAGCTAACGCTGGATGAAAGCGGATCAATAACCGGCGCTTTGAACCAGGGTGATTTAAACGTGCTCCAATCGCCCCCGGAACCCTATTCGTACCCAATTGACACCAACGAATTTTTCGATGATGAAGCGGCCCGTCAACGTTTTCCGACCCTAAGCATTCGCCCATGAATCAAGAATCACAAGCAACTAAGAACGATGATCGAATGCTGATTAATACAGCTGCCCGGCATTTGTCTGAGCAACTGGTCGATCATGACGCACTGATTCGTCGACTCTTTATTGCATTGCTTACCGGTGGCCACGTTTTAATTGAAGGTCCGCCCGGGCTTGCTAAAACCCGTTCTATAAACCGTTTTGCTGCTTCGATTAACGCAAGTTTCGCGCGAGTTCAATCAACACCAGATCTGTTACCGGCAGACATTACAGGTACAGATTTATATCAGCAAAATACCGGCACATTCAGCTTTATGAAAGGGCCATTGTTCAACAACATTGTATTGGTTGATGAAGTTAATCGTGCGCCGCCCAAGGTACAAAGCGCTATGTTGGAGGCTATGGCAGAGCGACAGATAACCACCGGTGGAGTATCGCGTGAACTTGCGCAACCCTTTATGGTTGCAGCGACGCAAAATCCGATTGAGCACGAGGGAACCTATCCACTACCCGAAGCGCAAAAAGACCGCTTCATGTTTTTTATTGATGTATCCATGCCAGATAGTGACACCGAACGCCGTATTCTGGATACCGTATTAGCCGAACAAGCCGAGTTGAATCAAACACCGAAAAGCACTATTAACAGTGACACCATTATCAACTCAACCAAAGCCATCGTAAATGTACATTTAAGCGATGCTGTACGTGACTATATTGTCCGACTGATCAGCGCTACCCGCGGACACGGTCTGGGCGGCAGCGAATCAAACGATGTGCGCTACGCATCCAGCCCTCGTGGCTCCATCTTTCTTGCACAAGCAGCCAAGGCTAATGCCTGGCTCGAAGGACGTGACTATGTCACACCCGAAGATGTGGAATCATTGGCAATCGATATTATTGCCGGACGACTATCGTTGCAATACCGCGCGATCGCCGAAGGAATAACCCAACGCGATGTTGTCGAACGAATTGTCAGGGCTACGCCGAAGGTGTAAACACTGCCATGTCGAAGTTGCGCGCATTGCCAGAACATGATCCATCAGTATCGCTGTCACTGCAAAATCTGATCGACACTCGCTTCGATACAAGCTACCCAACTCAGAACGATGTACGTGGATTAAGTCCATTGCACGGACAGATTCAAGCACGACACCGAGGCCAGGGGCTTGAATTCGATGACTTAAGAGCTTATTCCAGTGGTGATGATGTACGGCATATCGACTGGAAAGTCAGTGCACGGCACAATCAACTTCACACTCGCCTTTATCGCGAAGAAAAAGAACAGCGTATTACGCTGGCCCTGGATTTTACGTCAACGATGTTCACGGGTTCCAACGAACTGCGCGCTGTACAGGCTGGCCGATTAGCCGCAAATCTTGCCTGGCATGAAACCGGCGCAGGTAGTCGGTGTGGGCTCATGATTCAAACTGATAACGATCTCACCGCATTGCCTGCCGCACTGGGTGATAAAGCGGCATTGAACATTTGTGCAGAAATAGCGAAAACATTCACAAGTGCAAAAGCCGCCGCTATGAATGACAGAACAACCACATTTGCGCGTACCATTATCGATCGTCTGCGCGGCACTGGCCGAGAAGCTGGCGCCGTAATTGTGTTAAGCGGCCTCGATACGATTCACGATCCTTTCAGGCAACACTTGCAAGCGTTGCACGCAGGAAAACAGATTGCAGTAATTTGTATTGAGGATGCACTTGAATACAATGCGATTGCACCAGGCCAATATCAATTTAAATCGGGAAATAAAAAAAGTCATATCACTCTGGGCGATGCGCAAACGCAACACTTGCAGCAACGATTGTCAGAACAAACTCGCGAATTAGACAAGATGTTTCTCGATATAGGTGTACCACTGCTTCGGAGCCGACGGGGCTTCAGTCAAACCAGAGCCAGCCTGCACGAGCTGGGTTTTATCACATGAGCGACACGACCGAACTTCTGGACAGTGTTCGCGATATACACGAACCAGCACCACCGGAAAGTAGTTCTGCTCTTATCATTAGTGCGTTTATCTTTCTGGCCATTGCGTTTGCTATAGCGGCAACGATAATGATCTTCAAACACAAACGCAAAGCCAACAGACAGCTGCAAGCCGAAATAGAATCCATACAATACGAATCAACAGATACTGCGCTCGTTAAAATTGCCATACTGTTACGTCGTATCATGTATCACATTCATGGCGAAGACATCAATCAGCTCGAAGGACACGAATGGTTGCAAGCACTGGACAACACGTTTGAAACCCGGTATTTCACCGAAGGTGCTGGTCGGGTATTGGGTACTGATATTTATAAAAACAACACTAAAGATAAAACCGATACATACGCGCTATGCCAACACATAAGTAAACTGATTGGCAAAACATCCATGGTCAGGGCCACATAGTGGGTATGCTCAACTTCACATGGCCACTGGTGCTGTTGCTGCTGCCACTGCCGCTGCTCATGCGAGCACCATTTTTTCAACGAACGCGTAACAACAATGATGGTATCGATGCGATTAGCATTCCACCAAGGCTTGCAACAGCGCTAAATTCAATTCAAAGTGCTGGATCAACAGGACAATGGTTGCCAAAGGCAATTCCATGGATATGCTGGAGTCTGTTATTACTTGCCGTGGCACAACCCTCCATCACCGGAAACGCCGTTGCACACACGGCCAGCGGTCGTGCAATCACTCTAGCCATTGATCTGTCCGGCAGCATGGAACGGGACGATTTTAGTCTTGATGGTCAAAGCAGCGATCGTCTCTCTGTTGTTAAACGGGTTGCCGGTGAGTTCATCACTAACCAAAAAGGCAATCGGCTCGGCCTGGTTTTGTTTGCACAAGAGGCGTTTGTCGCCTCTCCTCTGAGCTACGACACTAACGCCGTGCGAGGTTATCTTGACAGTGCAGGCATTGGCATGGCCGGTCGGTCAACAGCCATAGGTGATGCACTCGGGCTCGCAATTCAAACGCTCAGACATGATCCTGCCTCTGAAAAAGCCATAGTCCTACTATCAGATGGCACTAACAATGCCGGGATGGTTGAACCAGAAAGCGCAGCAATGCTGGCCTCAGAACTTGGCATTAGCATTCACACCATTGCCATGGCCAGCGAAAAAGAAGCCAGCGGATATGAAACATCACCTTCTGCTGATCTTGATGAGGCCACACTTAAACGTATTGCTGAACAATCCTCAGGTGTATTTTTTCGCGCCACTACCACTGAAGACTTGAGCGCAGTATATAAAGAAATTGAGAAACTGGACCTTGCGGAAACGGATGCGCCGGATGTCTTGTTACAACATGATTTACGCAATCCGATACTGCTTTTACTATTCGTATTACTGCTTGGCTGGGAAGCAGCGCTTTGGCAGCGTGGACGGTCATGAAGCTACTACACCCCTATTGGCTTGTACCTGCAATTGCACTTCTGATACTGGCGATATGTGTCAGGCGTCCGGCTAACGCAAGCGACTGGCGAAAAGTGCTTGCACCGGGCGTGTGGAATTTTTTGCATAACGATCTGATTACATTAAAAACGCTGTCATGGATATTAATCAGCGCAGCACTTGTCGCACTGGCACTTAGCTCACCGTCGACAAGGAAATCTGACGAGAATTCGTTTCAACATGCAACTGGCTGGATAGCTGTCGCCGATGTGTCTCGTTCGATGACCCTTGACGATGTCGCACCGTCACGCTTTACCGCCATGCGTGATGCACTTGCGGGACTGACACGCACTGCCGGTGCCAGACCCGTGTCATTGGTGATTTATGCCGGGGATGCATTTCTTGTTGTACCGCCTGTGTTTGATAAAACTCTACTGCAAGAACATATCGCTTTACTGGACTACGGCATTATTAAGCACGATGGCTCAAACCTGACCCGCGCGCTATCGTTGGCAACATCGGTGATTGACGACAGTAGCTTTATTCGCGCCAGAGTTTTTGTACTTAGCGATGGTGGCGGCCTGGGCAACAGCGCGAATGCTGCAGCACGCCATCTGGCAGCGTCCGGGCATCAAGTTGACATGCTGCTTTTTGGCACACCGACCGGTGATATAAAAACAGCCATTGATAAACAGGCCGCCACAGCTTTAGCCAAATCAGGTGCAGGTCAATTACTCAGCGCTAACCGCCTGGGCGAAATTAATTTGGAATCACTGCAACTTAAAAGTGACACTGACGCAACGCAGAACGCCGATGTGCTTGCCTTGTACTGGCAAAATCAGTCGCATTGGATTTTGCTGTTATTACTGCCTGTCGGCTTGTCCTGGTTTCGGCAACGCTTATGAAAATATTGTCAAAAATATTGCGTTTGAGTTTGCTCATTTGCATTTTCATAGGCTCGCAGCTACACGCTGCAGACGATAACCTGATTGCTCACGAACTGTTCTCACAAGGCAAGTATGCGCAAGCGGCCGAGATTTTTACCAACCCGGCATGGAAAGGAGTTGCATTATATCGTTCAGAACAGTGGTGGCGCGCAGCAGAAGCGTTTGTTCGTGCTAATGATGCCATGTCTCAATATAATCTGGGCAACTGCTACGTGAAGCTAAGTTACTACGAGCTTGCACTCGATGCTTATTTGCGAGCGCTGTCAATAGACCCGAATTTCGATGATGCAGCGCACAACGCCGACATCATGAGAAAGTTATTGGCATTGAAAACCAGTGATGAACAAGGACAACAAGCACTGCAGGCAAGAGAAAAGGAAATTGATCGGGTTGAATCAGAGTCTGAAGAGCAGACCGGCAATGCCGGCAATGGGGATGAACAGACAGCGCCAGGCGATAATAAGGCTGGTAATGAAGAGAAAAATACTCAGGTTCAGAAAACGTCAGCCGATGCGCGAGATGAAAGTGAAGGGGGAAACCGTTCAGATCAAACAACGGAGCAACAGACAGGTGAAGCAGGTGCAGAAAATGTGCAAGGGATTAGTGAAAACAGAGAAGCCGAGAATCGCCCATCCGGAGGCTCAGAAGCAGACACGGCAATTGACGACTCACAGTCTTCAGGGTTACGTACGGCTTTGGAGCAGAGTCAGGCCACAGAACAATGGCTGAATCAGATTAATCACGACCCATATCGATTCTTACAATCACGGATTCAGCTGGAGTCTGCGCGTCGACTAGACGCGGGACAAAGTGCACCCGCCGGTGGCAGCGCATGGTAACGCACGTGAATAACATCTGTTGTGTAATAAAGAACGCCTTCAGGTGTGGATGCCAGTTAGCAATTTTCAGTGTTTTATTTTTCTGTATAACCGGTTCTTTGCAAGCGCAAAGTTCGTCCACCATCAACATACAGTCAGAAACACGATTGATTTATCTTGGTGACGTTGTTGTGTTGGATATTGAATCAACCGGATTACTGGATCCACTGGATGTCTCCCAGTTGAGACAGTCTCCTGATTTTCTCAGAGAAACCACTGGTACTCGCATAGCGGTTATTGAGGGAAAGGTTGTTGAAATAGCCATCAGGCGTATGGAGTTCATTCCTGAAAAAGAAGGCACCCTGGTCTATGGCCCGCTAACAGGCGAAACCATTTTTGGAGACATAGTATCGAACTCCATTTCGGTTCAAGTCAAACCAGCGTTGAATGCACAATGGCAACCTGGTGCCGATGACGTTCTAGCTGAAATCAGCTTCTCTAATAATCAGCCAATTGTTGGAGAACAGATTATTGTTGATCTCAGGCTCAGGCATAAATACCAGATTGCCAATGAACAATTCGTGTTGCCGGCCTTTCCAGAATTCGATGTACTGCCCGTGTTTGAGCAAAGACGCACATTCGAATCTTCAAACACAAATCATGAAACCGGCTCTGCCAACAACCCTGACGAATCAGAAAAAAATACCTGGTCACTCGGCGTTAACCAGACGACTAACAATAATGAACAATGGCGGCAGGTTGCCTGGCGTTTCCTGCTGCACGCAAAAAAATCCGGCTCTATAAACGTTCAACCAATGACATGGTCCGGAACCATGATCAAGTCACGTTCACAGCGTGGTGAATTCAACAAAACCATTAAAGCGACCACACTACAAGTTCTGCCTACTCCTGCAGACAGACCGGCATGGTGGTTACCCGCAACATCAGTAAACGTATCGGATACATGGTCCAAAGATGTACGATCTCTTTCCGCGGGAGATGAAATAATTCGAACCATCACGTTACAAGCGAACAACATACTAAGCAACCAGATACCTGACATTGAGCCCTACCCTACCCGTGCCTTAACCAGCACCCTAATTCGGTCAACCCGCAACCACAAACTCAATGTTGACCACACCACTGCAACCGGTGTATTTGAATTTCGCATGGTTGCACAAAGCCCTATTCCCGTGTTTCTCGATACCGTCAGAGTGCCGTGGTGGAATACCATCACGGGAACACACGAGGAAGCCATCATTCCGGCCAGACGAATCAATGTCGGTTTACCGGACCGCGCAGATCTGTTGGCAGATTTAGCAGTCAATAACTCTCATGTTGCACGCTGGTTGTTCACACTGCGCAGCTATGCTCGCTGGCAACCACTGTTGATTGCACTGGGCTCTTTAATCATTATGGCTGCTCTATACCCGTTAGTGCGCGATGGGGTTAAATTCGATATTTCGATGCGCAAGCAACACAAGAGCCTTAAAAAACTGAAAGGATTGCAGAACGAAAGAAATTGGCAAAGTATGTATCGAGAATTAGTACAGCTTGAGCGCACAAACACGATAGATTCGACATGCCAGCATTACCAGAGACTACTAAGGCTTCTACAAGCTGCATTATTCGGGGAAAATGAAGCTGCAATACAACAACTGTCAACCACAAAAATAAAGCTGAGATTCAAACACGAGCTGGGTACACCGCGACAGAATCTCATTGCTGAGTTATGAAGTCATAGTTTATGAACTCATAAGGTCTTGATACGGCTTTCACTAGGTACCCGATAAGCCTAAGCCTCGCGCTAAGGCTTATCGGGCTCCACCATATAAATGGCACACCGAGCAAGTGCTTTACTTCTGCCAGTATTCAGAAATTAGCGACAACAGAAACTCTCCACCCTGACCAGGGTAGGCTTCTTTCAGTTGAGCAACCGCGTCTTCAGGTTTGCTCGAATCGGCTATCGCTTTATCCATCACATTGATGTACTGAATCATGTGATCAAGATCGCCACGAGAAGTTGGTAACCCATGCCCAACCAGCAAAGTGTCAAACGCCGGGTCATCACGCAGTGATTCCAGAGTAGCAATCCAGTTCGCTCTATCGATTCCCGGCGCCGCGTAAAGACCGTTGTATACGAGATCTTGCACGATAGCGACTTTTTGCTCAGGAAATACCGTTACAATCAGATCAAAAGCCTCCGTGTTTTGAAAATGGCGGAATTCAACAGGCACACCTGACATTTCTGTCATGCCAATTTCAAGATCAGGCCCCTGCAGCACGTTTTCTGGTGGCACCCATGGCTCACCTTCTTTGGCAACGTTGGCCCGTATTGCTGGCAGAGTTGAAAACTTAACGCCTTCGTATACCGCAGCTGCGCCCCAATGGTCAGGGTGCTCGTGACTAAGTATCGCTTTACCTACAGGTTTGCCGGTACTGGCAATCAGGCTGGCTACCTCTTGCGCAGTGTTGGGTAACATCGTTGCATCCACCATAAGCAGCTGGTCAGAGAATTCCACAATATGCGAAGTTACATGTACTGCTTGCGCTGGCGACACGTAGGTATGAAATGTAAGCCCGCCCTGAGAAAATTGGTGTACTACCCCTGCCTGCATATTCTCCTGTGCAAGAACAGTCGTTGATCTGAGACCGGATTGCAGCATTGCCACTGCACCGGCAGATAGTGCCATTCCTTGCAGAAATTTTCGGCGATCAGTTTTTAAGTTCATAATCTATCCCTTACTCGGCTGTAAATAAAACTCGCGTTCTTTCGGGCGGGATAGTACCAGCCACCTCAACAAACTTAGATATAATAGACCGAACATATAATTCGATTAATTCGAACAAAGGAATACCCTATGATCGATTCTCTGAAATCCATGGCTGTTTTTTCAGTCGTGGTCGATGAAAAATCATTCCGCAAGGCTGCCGATCGGCTTAGTCTTTCGCCCTCGGTGATTAGTCATCATGTTTCATCGCTTGAAGCACAACTGGGTGCGGCACTGATCTATCGCTCTACACGCTCTTTTTCGCTAACTGAACAAGGTGAAAAGCTATACGAGAAAACACAGCTGATGCTCAATGCCGCATCGGATGGTCTTAATCATTTTACTGAAAACAGCGCAGCTCGCCTGGCTCAGCTCCGTGTTGCAATGCCTGAGATGCTGAGCTATCACCCGGTGTTCAAATCAATAACCAAATTTGCACAGAACCAACCCGGAGTGCAACTTACCCTCTCCTTGTCCGATATGCGCAGTGACTTGGTGAAAGAAACCTTTGATGTGGCCATCCGGATTGGGAAATTTAACGATTCGGACTTGAAAGCTCGAAAATTCCGTGAAGAAAAACATGTAATTGTTGCATCATCAACTTATCTGAAGACGCGCAAAAGCCCTTCTTCGCCCGATCAGCTGAAAGATTGGGATTTCATTAGCTTCGCACCCGTACCCGATGAGATGGTATTTCAAAAACAAGGAAAGCGCGTACAGAAAGTTTGGGGGACAAATGCAGCGGTAACAAACTCAGTTCATGCAACGCGTCAGTTGGTACTCGACGGACTTGGGATTTCAATGTTCCCTTTAAGTCTTGTTGCAGACGATATAAAAGCTGGTCGGCTAAAAACAATATTACCAACCTGGACACGACCACCGTTGGATTTTTTCATCGTCTGGCATCGTAATATTGGTCAAACCTCGCTGACTCGTGCGTTTATCGATCACATGATAGAGTCGAAATGATTCTCAAAAGTTGGAATTGCCTATACATTCCATTTCACTAACTATTCCGCCAAAGCCATTAGTCTTAGCATTACGGAATATACTCGGCCGGCAATACCGCAGCACCCCATGGGTAGCGTCCAACCTTCACACTCTTCTCGGCTTTTAACGACGCCACATCAATGATGGTGACATCACCGGATACGCCATTGGTTGTATAGAGTTTATCCTGCTCGGGTGTCAACGCCATGTGCCAGACACGCTTGCCGACAAGAATATACTCGATTACCTCAAGCGATGCACGATCAACCACTGCAACATGATTTGCCGGTCCTAGAGCTATAAAGGCGAGCTTGCCGTCTTTCGTCAGTTCCATACCGACCGGTTGAATCCGGTCGGCAGAGATACCGTTAATTTCGAACGACAGCGTTTTACGAGTTTGCTGTGTTGCCGTGTCGATAACGGCTACGGTACCACCAATTTCAGATGAAACCCAAAGCTCGCTGTCATCCAGACTGAATTCTGCATCACGCGGTCGTTGATCAACCAGGGTGTTCGCAACAATTTCGTTTTTTTCTGTATCAACCCAATGAGCCATGTTTGAGGTTTCAGAGGTCACGATCACCCACTTGCCATTGTGACTCACTGCCATTCCTTCCGGTTCAACACCCACCTCAATCTGTGCAATGACTGTTCGGGATTCTATATCCACCACGGTGGCAATCGCATCATCTTCGTTTGCAATATACAAACGCTTGTTATCCGGGTGCAATACAAACTGCTCCGGGTCTTCACCGCTGGGCAAATCGTGAATGAGTTTCGCTGCGGCAACATCGTACACTTGTACTGCATCCGAATCCGATGCACAGATAAACAACTTGCTGTAGTCCTTGCTAAAGGTAATGCCTCGCGGCCTTTCCCCGACCTCAATGGTGTTAACAACCTCATTGCTTGTGGTGTCGATAATGCTGATAGTGTCGTCTTTTTCATTCGACACATAAACAAGGTGAGCGAATGAAACTCCGCTATACGTCAACGCACATAAAACGCATAACACAGAACTGATAAATCTGAAGTGCATCGAGAATGGCTCCGGAACTGGATAGATTTTTTTTAATATACTTCCAGCTCCACTATATCGATGTTCAGGGACCGAGAAAAGTGGACTTTCGCACCATTGTCACAAAGCCGTTAACGCCTAAAACGCATTACAACGGCTTTCGGGTTTATCAAGACCGAGCGTGTCAAGCTCCGTGGTCTGATGCAGATAGCCCTCAATGGGCGCATTAGCAGATACGGCATGTGCGTGCACCAGAGGGACTGCCTGACGCAACTGACCATTCCAGCCTCTGTACGATAAACTGTGCCCCTTGAAACCCGCCAATTCAAATTGATCACCAAGAATGTATTCGCGTAAGCTCGCCACATCGTTTGTATTGGTTCGAGTTACGGCCTCACCAACGCTTCGAACCGCAGCCCAGTTCGCATAGTCAACCCCGGTCATATCACGACCCGCAAGTTTTCTGAATCTCGATTGCAATTGGAGCGCACCCCATTGTTCGATCACTGGTGACCAAACTACCGGTGTGAGTCCAGCACTTCCGGCAACGGGTCTTGGTAACCAGGTGTTGTATAGAAGATAATGTCCAAAGTCCTGATCTTCATCTGCAACAATCACCGCATCGTATTTCTTGTGCTGAGTAAAGGCCGGAATCTCAAGCGATGCGTTGCGCCGAATATCAGCATCGTCAAGCCATTGTTTCTGCTTAACGATCTTTAATCCAAACTTTTTTGCTGACGTTCGTAATGCTTCGGCAAACCAGCTATCACCAGGGCGATTACCCTCAACCAGAAACAGTTGGCTCCATCGACGCATCGCAAAAAACTGCATAAGTGCATCACTCAACATGGCACGGGAGGGTATGGTATGCAGAACATTCACTCTGCAGTCTTCGGAGCGAAGCCCGATACGTTTACTTCTGGCATTAAACAGTAAATCATCGGCAGCTTCAGGCAAATCGCTGATCGCCACCACAGCCTCAGCAGGTACGTTAAGAATTAATACTACGGGTCCCTGCCCTAACAGCTGCTTCGCACTCGCCATTAAATCAGCGTTGTTGTCGACAACTGTGTGTTCCAATGAGTATTGGTGCTTCAGAAATTTACCCGTTGTGTTGTTATCAGAAATACCCAGCGCAGCACCCTGTAAGCCATCATCCTCTGGCCAAGATATTAACTTTGAACGAACCGGTGGTCGTTCTATAGTTTGTTCCAGATAAAAAACAGCGACATCGACCTCATTTGCTTTAACCGACCCAATAGCGACAACGAACAGTACAGCGATGATGATAAACATGCGAAGGCTGTTGCCAACAACACAACACTGTTTGCCAAAAAATGCAGTCATGATGATGTATCCAGATGTTTAACCGGTAACAAATGATGCGATATAAGTGCACGCAGCTGCGCGGGCTTCACCGGCTTAAGCATTACCTCAATATTGGCGGCTTCTGCCATTTGACTCAACTGTTTCGACGGGTTAGCGGTGATTACAACTGCTGGCAGTTGTACGCCAATAAGCGTTCTGAGTAAATCAATAGTTGAGGTTCCGGTATCTTCAGCATCGAGATGTTGATCAGCAAGAATAAGTTCAGGCTGCCAGCGAGCGTTTGCCACAGCATTCAGCGCTTCTTTTGTGCTTGATGCCAACCGGTAGTCACAACCCCACTGCTTTAACAAATTATCCATGGCGTTCAACACGACAAAATCATTTTCTATAAATAATATCTTTGTGCCTTCAAGCCCTGCACCGGGCTGAGGGACAGGTTCGATTTTGGGCTGCAACGTGGTGTCAGCAACCGAGCTTTCACCACTCTCTGCAGCGAGCAAAGACAGATGGAAACAGGAACCGCTACCAACACGAGAATTTACCCTGATCGAGTGGTTTAAGGTTTCAACCATTCTGGCCACGATCGCCAAACCCAAGCCCGCTCCGTGCTGCTGCTGCGAAGACTGACATGGCTTACCACGATAAAATTCTTTAAAGATGGAATCCAGACTGTCGCTGTCTATACCACTGCCGGTATCTGCAACTCGAATGTGCACTCGATCGCCAACTCGATTAGCACTAAGCAGAACTCCACCATTATCGGTGTATTCAATCGCGTTAGCGACGATGTTCTGAACAATTCTACGCAGCATGGTTGAATCTGAATGAACAAAAAGGTTGTTATGCCGAATACGTAAATCAATCTCCTTGGATTGGGCAATAGGCTGAAAATCAGATTCTATTGATGCGAACATTGATAACAAAGAAACGCTTTGCCATTCTGGCTGAACCGCACCGGCATCAAGCCTGGACATGTACAGCAAAGAATTCAACAATTCTGTCATGGTGTCGAGCGAGCGTTCTATCTGCCCGCACAAACGTGTGCCCTCTTCGCTCGATTGCAATGAGTTTAAAGATGAAATCAGTAGTTGGGCTGCGTTTAAAGGCTGCAATACATCGTGGCTGGCTGCCGCCAATACCTGAGACTTATTCAGGTTCGATTTTTCTGCAATATTTTTCGCTGTTTCCAGCTCATGATTAGTGCGGTTCAGGTGCGCAAGCGTTGCGGTGAGTTCGCTGGTACGTCGGTCAATTTGCGTTTCAAGATTTATAGCCGTTTGAAACAATGAAAAGCCATGACCTTGCTGATCCATTGATCGTTCAACACGGTCTACCAATACTTTGTTGATCTTCTGAAGTTTCAGAATTTCAGCATGAGTATTTTTTTGCAGATCGGTTTCAGCTTCGGGCACTGGGCTCATGATGGCGAATCCTGACTGGTTTGTTAAGTTGCCGGCAATCCAAAAGCAACACCTGTGAAGGTCTGGTTAATGTGCATGGATTGGTATTGTTCACCATAGCTATTGAAGGCAACGATATTATTTTCAACATAGAGATCTTCAATACGACCTATGACATTTCTATGTCTGGCATCAAGCTTACGCAATATGCACTCAAATCCCATCATCAAGTCTATTTCACCGATACCGTGTTCTATATGTTCTATGCATTGGCGCATTGAGCGAACCATGCCTTCCGTTTTCGCAACGGTAAGCACAACGCCATTGTCGATAGCGCTATAGAAAGTCACAGAATCATCGCTGTTTACACGCTGCATAGCGCGGCAGTGATACTCACCGCCGACTCTGACCACCACCGCATTCGAGGCGAAACAATTCGGACCCAGCTCATCTCGTTCAACACCAATCGCTTTTGCATAGACCAGGGCTGCAGGCTCTGCATTGAATTCATAGACTGTACGGGTATCCGGATCGGCCTCCGTCACTACCAGTTTTTCACCGGTGGGCACAAAGTTATTCTCTGTGCACAACTGGTAAGGTATGTCAGTCTTGATGAGCAGCAATATTGCTGCGTTCGAATAAACTCGGCCATTGTGCAGCTGGGTGGTTTTTTTAAATCTCAAATCGTCACCAGCCGAACCTCCAATAAGTGGAATATCGCCCAGCCCGCGATGCAAGGCGGCGGTGACCGCCTCTTCTGAATAAGTCAGCCCGTCGATCAAAGTCACCGCAAACGAATTCTGTGTGCACTTCACATCGCACATGGCCTCGAACAACACACGCTGCTCCGCTGCCTGCTGTGCGATACTGTTCATTCCTGCGGTATGAACGTTCTCGATGGTTTGAGATAGCACAGTAAAATGAGAGGCGGGCAATAACACCGCAACGGCACCACTGTCATGCATGCCACCTGGTGAAATCTCACCGCAGGTAGAACAACCACAGTAGTTTAAATCGCTACAGTGCTGATTAAAAAATTCAGTGATGTAAAGCGGGCTGATGGCGCCAGCCGAGTAGTAGATCAGCACCACAGAGCTTGGCTGTGCTGCATGCGATTGTTGAATCAGCTCACAAAAAGCTTGAGCGTCGTCTGTATCGGTCCAGACAACGTTGATGCCACTTTTATAGCTTTTTAATTGGGCCATGCGCCCAAGCGTAACCCATGAGGCTACAGTACGACAAGATCATCTCCGCCAGCGCTGAGCTTTTTCATTTCATCAGAACGGTTTGACTGTAGAGTGTGCAGATAGCTACTGTCTACATCACCGGTAATGTATTCACCATTGAAACAGCAGGATTCAAACGTTTCGATGGGATGTTTGTCGTATCTTACGGCTTCGATCAAGTCTTCAAGATCCTGATATACAAGCCAGTCGGCACCAATGGCTTCCTGAATCTCAGGCACAGTCCGGTTATGCGCAATGAGTTCAGAGGCAGCCGGCATATCAATGCCGTACACATTGGGGTAACGCACCGGTGGCGCTGCAGAGGCCATGTATACTTTTTTCGCACCCGCGTCGCGCGCCATCTCAACAATCTGTCCTGACGTGGTTCCGCGAACGATAGAGTCGTCAACCAGTAAAACGTTCTTACCGGCAAATTCCAGATCAATCGGCGAGAGTTTTTGTCGCACTGATTTTTTTCGCAATTGCTGACCGGGCATGATAAAGGTACGCCCAATGTAGCGATTCTTGATAAACCCTTCGCGATATTTCACGCCAAGATGAAACGCCACTTCCATAGCCGATGTGCGGCTGGTATCGGGTATTGGTATAACCACATCGATTCCGTGATCGCTGCGTTCACGCAAAATTTTCTTCGCCAGTTTTTCACCCATACGCAGGCGAGACTTATAAACCGATACGTTATCGATAATGCTGTCAGGTCGGGCAAGATAAACATATTCAAAAATACAGGGCGACAAACTGGTTTGCGCTGCGCATTGCCGCGTATGCATCTTGCCATCTACATCAATATAAACAGCCTCTCCTGGTTCCAGGTCACGCAGTCGCGTAAAACCAAGGCCTTGCAAGGCAACACTTTCAGATGACACTGCATATTCGCTGCCAGCGTCGGTATGGCGCACACCGATCATGGCGGGCCGAATTCCTAACGGATCTCGAAACGCGAACACACCGCGACCAACAAGCATGCCGATAACGGCATAGGCACCCTTGCAACGTTTGTGAACAGCCGTGACAGTGGCAAAAATCTGTTCCGGGGTGATGCTTTTTGCCGGTTTTAGCGCCTGCAATTCGTGCGCAAACACATTCAACAGGACTTCAGAATCTGAACCGGTATTGATATGCCGTAAATCGGACTCGAACAATTCTCGCTGCAATTGTGCCGCGTTGGTCAGATTACCGTTGTGGCCCATAACTATGCCGTAGGGCGAATTAACGTAAAACGGTTGTGCTTCGGCCGCAGCCGAGGAACCGGCTGTGGGGTATCGAACGTGACCCACACCCATCGTGCCTTCCAGACGGACCATGTGTTCGTTGCTAAACACATCTCGCACGAACCCGGCTGCTTTTCTGAGCACCAGCCGACCATTGTGACTGGTGGCAATACCCGCCGCGTCCTGACCGCGATGTTGCAGCAGTGTCAGCCCATCATAGAGTCGGTGATTTACTGGCTCGACCCCTACTATTCCGAGAATACCGCACATGCCTGTCAGGAGCTCGCTGGTGAAAAATCAAAATGTTTGGCCAACTCCCGAGGAAGTTGAGCATGAATAAACTGTGCTGCCTTTTGTACTGGAGGAATAAAGGCAGACTGGCGCCACCATACTTCGGTTTTGAACGCCGGAATCAGGTTCGACATTAACACAAGCAGAGTGACTATCACGACACCACGCAAAGCACCAAAGCCGACGCCGAGCCACATGTCCAACACACCCTTTTCACTTGAATTAAGAATTTTCTGGAACAGGTAGTTAATCACACCGCCCAAAATCATACTGCCGAAAAAAAGTATTAACGCGCTAATCGCGTATCTCGCCTGTGGACTTTCTATTGTATCGCGCGGCAACAGGGAGGCGAACCGGGATGTAAACATCAGCGTAATCAACACCGCTGCAAGCCAGGTGGCCAGACTGACCGCCTCTTTGAAAAAACCACGGATTACGCTGATTGCCACCGAAACCGCGATCAACAGCAAAATTAGTACGTCAATACCAGAAAACACGAGCCCTCCTGACACGCACGCGGCGTGGCGGCATTCTATCAAACAGGTTCAATCTATTAAGGATAGCTGACCACAATGGCTTCTCTGCTCAAAAGCTGCATAACTTTGTCCCGATTAATCTCGGCTTGCTGCAAATTAATCATCGGTCCGACTCTGACACGATACAACGGCGTGGCTGAGTCGGTTGGCGTTACAAAAGATGGAAATCCTGCGCGGCGCAACTTATCCCGAACAGCCAGCGCGTTGGCCTCGTCTCCAAAGCTGCCAGCCTGCACAACCCAGGCTTTCAGCGGTTCAGCGCTCTGTTTTACCAACGGCTCGACCTGTGGAGACGGCTCTATAACGGGATTGCGAGGCTGAACAGCCAAACTGGAAGTCTCGCTTGGCGCGATCACCGTTTTTCCCACCAACACCTCATTATCACCCGCCTCCGTAGCGGTTGGCTGCACCCTTTCGCTGTCGATCGACCGACTGATCACTGGTTCCGCCGGTTCCAGAACCCCTTCTGCGTCGATAACGCGTGGTGGTTCGGCCCGAAGACGCTCAACACGTCGATACTGGCTTTCGCTACCGGCACCGTCGAGCAAAAGTGGTAAAAAAATGACCAACAATGCGATAAGCACAGCTGCGCCCCACAATCGCTGGCGCAGGCGAATGGCTTTCTGCTCATCGAGTGGGTCAGCCGCACTCATTGCGGAATACCCGAATCCGTATCATCAGCCGTGACCAGATCCCGCAGGTGCTGCAATGTATAGAAAGAGCCAGCGACCAGAATCAGCGTCGGTTGTTCAACCGCGTTGGTGTTCAGCGCATCCTTGAGTGCTGCCTGCCACGCCTTATCGACAGAGTCGAAACCCTGCACGGGTGAATCCTGATTTTGCTTCACCTGATGAACCATCGTTGCCAACGGAGTTGCTCGGGGAACGGGAAGCTCGGCACAGTACCAGCTTGAAACGACCGGCGCCAGCGCCGACACGATTCCGACAATATCTTTATCTTTTAACGCAGCAAATACGGCCAGTACACGGTAGTCCGGGTAGTGACTAAGCAGCGTCTCACGCACCGTAACCGCCGCTGCGGGATTGTGCGCAACATCGAGCACAACCAACTGTTGGTTATAGTTAATGCGCTCGAATCGTCCAGCCACATGGACGTTCTCCAGCCCCGATTGTATGTGTTTCTGTTCTACCGGCAGTAACGCCTGCAAAACCTTAACCGCCTCAATAGCGCAAGCAGCATTCCGACGTTGGTGATCACCTGCCAAAGCTGAATGCGGCAAAGCATCATCATCGATCTGTATCAGATTCATGCCCTGTTGTTTTGCAAAATCGAGCATGGATGCGGGTGGGTGCGGCTCGCCGACCACCAGAGGTTTGTCCGGGCGACCTATCGCCACTTTCTCTGCAGCAATAGCTTCGATTGTGTTGCCCAGATATTCCTGATGATCAAGCGCGATGCTGGTCAGGATGGCACAGTCAGAATCCCAGATATTGGTCGCATCCAGCCGACCCCCAAGACCCACTTCAAGCACCACGACATCACACTCGGCGCGCTCGAAAGCAATCATTGCTGCCAGAGTAGTATATTCAAAATACGTCAGGGTTTCGGGTTCGCGCGCTGATTCAATGGTGTGCAGCGCATCCACAATGTGCTGATCTTCGAGCGGTCTTTCATTAATGCACATGCGTTCGTTGAATGAATCAATGTGCGGACTGGTGTAAGCGCCTATGCGATATCCGGCGCTGTGATAGATTGCAGATAGCAGTGCAACGGTTGAGCCTTTGCCATTCGTGCCACCTACCAGAATGACCGGCATGCGAGCAGGACGTACGCCCAGCCTATCAGCAACCTGCCCCACCCGGTGCAAGCCCATATCGATTTCACTTGGATGCAGATGTTCAAGCCAGGCCAGCCAATCTGCCAGACTATCACTGGGCAAAGGCACACTCATGTGCTGAACACCTATTCAGGAGCCAACGCTTCGCCGGCTTTTGATTCTGGAATAACAATGGGTGGCAGATCACACAGCTTGGCAAGCAGACCAGCGAGCTTGTCGCGCATGTTGCGACGATCAACGATCATATCGATGGCGCCGTGTTCAAGCAAAAATTCACTCTTCTGAAAACCTTCAGGCAAATTTTCGCGCACGGTCTGTTCAATCACCACACGACCAGCGAAACCAATTTCTGCACCCGGTTCTGCAATGATGACATCGCCAAGCATAGCCAGGCTAGCCGATACGCCACCCATGGTCGGATCGGTCAGTACTGATATAAACGGAATTTTACGATTCGATAGTTTTGCCAGCATGGCACTGGTTTTACCCATCTGAAATAATGAAAACAAGGCTTCCTGCATTCGGGCGCCGCCACTGGCACTGAAGCAGACCAATGGAATATCTTCTTCCAGCGCACGATCACATGCACGAGAGAAGCGTTCCCCAACCACCGACCCCATGGAGCCACCCATAAAATTAAAATCGAAGCAGGCTACAACAACCGGGTTGCCGTGGATGGTACCCCGCATTACAAGCAGTGCATCTTTTTCGCCGGTGTCTTTTTGCTTTTGTGATAAGCGATCTTTGTAGCGTTTACTGTCCTTAAATTTCAGAATATCTATCGGTTCGATAGTATCGCCGATTTCGGTTCGATCATCGGCATCGAGCAAACGATCAAGCCTGACGCGTGCCGATATGCGCATGTGGTGAGAGCATTTGATGCACACATCCTGAGCGCGTTCCAGTTCGGCGCGGTAAAGCACGTTTGCGCAGTTATCGCACTTAACCCACAACCCTTCGGGAACATTGCCTTTATCTTCATTTCGAACAATGCGTGCCGGAATCAGTTTCTCGAACCAGCTGAGTCGGCCTGCGACGGCCCCGGGTTTTTTGTCTTTCTTGTCTTCTTCGCTCACAAGTGGCGCTTTCTCTTGGTTAGATCAATCTTAAGATTTGTTAGCCCGATCTTAAGGTTTCTAAAGTTCAGATGTTTGTCTGATGGGCTCTATGATACACCGAGCCGCACCTGGCGCTCACCGTTTAGAGGTGTTCAGACGGTCTGAGCGTCTGTTTGGAAGATTGCAGCCATGAAAGAACGCAACTTTTCATGATCTTTAATGCCTTTGGCCGACTCAACCCCGGAACTGACGTCGACAGAATACGGTTTGATTTGTTCAATGGCACGGCCAATATTCTCCACATTCAGACCACCTGCAAGAATCACCGGCTTGCCGACATTCTGATCGAGTGTTTTCCAGTCAAATGCGTGCCCGGTTCCACCAAGCTGCCCGGGTTCGTTCGAATCGAATAAAAACGCAGCCGCGTTCTGATACGCCCGAAGTGTTTCCAGAGGCGGCATGCCCGCTCCTAGTCCAATGGCTTTCAAATATGGGATGCCATAACGCTCACACTGCGCGGGTGTTTCCTGCCCGTGAAATTGCGGCAGCAAACCAGGCATGGTCGTTAATGCGTGTTCAATCTCGCTCTCGGACGCATCAAGAAACAACCCGACTCGAACAATGAAAGGCGCCACCTGATCACTGATGTGTTTCGCTTTTTCCGGTTCTATGTATCGTTTGCTGGCTTTACAAAATACAAAGCCGAGCGCATCAGCACCCAGCTGCTCAGAAATCAAGGCATCTTCAGTGCGGGTGATACCGCATATTTTTACGCGAGTTCGATGTGTCATGGTAGTGGCTGACCATACCAGAAAATGTGCTGCTAAAGGCTGTAACCAGGAATGCTGGCCAGCTGCTGGAAATCGGGAATGGAGAACTCAGACGGGTATGCTGGCTGAACAAAATACAAACCCTGCGCCGGTGCAGTCATTCCAGCACGCGTTCGATCCCGTTGTTCAAGCACATCCAAAAGCCAGGCAGCGTCGGCTTCATGTTTACCAATTTTAATAAGACACCCAGACAATATGCGCACCATGTTGTGCAGGAACCCATTCGCTCTGACATCGATGCTGATCAACTGACCGTGTCTTTTTACGTCGAGTTGTTGAAGATCACGAACCGCATGTTTGGCCTGACAATCAGCTGAACGAAAGGCTGAAAAGTCGTGTACGCCGAGCAGTTGTTGCGCGGCTGTATGCATTGCATCGACGTCGAGTGATTGATTAACCCAACTGAGTTTGTCCGAATACAAACCCGAACGAGTACCCCGATTTAAAATGCGGTATTGATAGCTCCGATTCAGCGCCTTGAATCGCGCGTGAAAATCCCCACTCACCTCGCCGGCCCAGTGAACTGCGACGTGTTCATTCAAATGCGTGTTGGTGCCGAACGTCCACGCACGTAATGGTCGAATTGCACTGGTATCAAAGTGCACGACCTGAGCGATGCCATGAACACCTGTATCAGTGCGTCCGGAACAACTGACGTTGATCGGCTCATCGGCAATACGTGTTAAGGCCTGTTCAAGCTCGGCCTGCACTGAATGACAATGTGGTTGAATCTGCCAGCCACAAAATGGAGTACCGTTATATTCAACAGCCAGAGCGATTCTCATTTTTTCGAATCAGATGGGTTTATCATTTACTGGCTCAGTTATACAAAAATGTCAGGCATAAAAAAAGCGCTGGCTACAAATAAGTAACCAGCGCTTCTATTTGAACCGAACAAACAACCCGGAGGTTGTCTGCTCCGGCACAGATTCTAGGAAATCTTGCGAAGCAAAGTTTCGGCTTCTGATACCTGTGCCGGGTTGCCACTTTTCACGATTTCACCCAGCGCACTGCTGGCAGAATCTTTATCACCCATGTCAATGTAGGCTTTGGCCAAATCCATCATGGTGTCCATTTCGTCTGAACTGTCCAGACCAACGACATTTTCGTTAATCAGTTCATTGTCACTGGTCAGGTCCGGCATTTCGAGACTATCGACAGAGGCCGAAGTTTCGTCAAGCAAGTCAGTTGTATCCAAATCCATATCACCAGAGAGCTGATCAAGATCGAGCGTCAGGTCTTCTGCAACTGAACTTTGAGCCAATTCCTGTACACCGTCATTGGCAGCACCACCGACATCGAGATCATCGAAGCTTAGTGCATCATCGAACATGTCTGCGCCAGCATCTTTGGCCGAGGCTGCTTTTGCACCGAGTCCACCCGCAACAGCTGCGCCACCTGCGGCAACCGCACCAATACCGCCTTTTAGTGCGGAACCAGCATCAACGAGTTTGTCTTTGCCAGCATCAGCGATATCACCGACTTTGTCGCCTGCATCGAAATCAGGGAAATCGAGCGAAGTATCATCAACCAGCGAATCGCTACCGACGTTCACTTCTTCACTGGCAATCTCGTCAGCAATCTGTGAGAAATCGCCTGTTGCTTCCAGATCGGTTTCGTCGAAAGCGAAAGCCGGGTCAAGGCTCTGGTCCATCAGATTTGATTCATCAGCACCGGAGGATGCATCACCAAAGTCACGGCTCACACTTCCAGCAACTTCCTCACTGTGATCGGACATGAAATCATTGTCGTCAAGCTTGGGTGCATCAAAATCACCTCTACCGACACTCTCTACAGAGGTAGCGTTGCTTGCGAACAATATGTTGTTTGGCTGAAGGTCATACCCCATTTCACAAACCGATGCCCAATCGGGAGCATTATCACCACCAAAACGTTCATGGTAGCTTTCTGCACCGGCAGAAAATGCATCGCCGTTACCCTGAGCATGCTGTGTCTGCAACAACTTCAACGCGTATTCAGGATTGTTCGGATCGCGCTCGATAGCTTTGCCTAACAATTCTTCCGCTTGACCGTGCAGGCCGTAGGCCAGATACACATCAACTTCTGAAATTGTGTCATCAGGGTCAAGGTTATCTTGTACGTTTGATTCATCGATCGAACCAGCTTGCATATCGACAGTTTGGTCTGTGTCGCCGTCGTCAGCGTTGGCGCGCACGGCAGCTGCTGCCCCACCAACTGCTGCGGCACCGGCCACACCGGTTGCTACCGCTGAGCCAACACCCGGTGCATCTTTAACTTCACCAAATTCATTCTCAACGTGAAGATCCACACTATCGTCTTCATCATCAAAGAATTCGACGTCCTCGCCATAGTCGAGCATGTCATCATCTTTCTTTCGACGTTTACCCAACAGAAGCAGTCCGGCACCCAATGCACATAAAGCACCGATACCAATCACCAGCCACTTGCCATATTTTTGCAGTAAATCGGTGTACCACGGTGTTTGTTTAACCGGTGGTGCGATCTGCGCTTCTGGCGCTTCTGGCTCAACCAGTTCTACTTCAGGTAACTTTTCTCCAGCATTCGATAACGCATTTCGCGCGGCATCGGTTGCGTCACCGGCAGTATTGGTCACCGCATTGGCGGCGTTATCTACGACACTTCCGGCGTTATCGACTAAACCAGTCGCACCGTCCACCAGGCTGCCTTCGGCATCTGTATCAGCAGCTGAAGCTTGCTTTAGCTGCTCTTGCAGGCGCGCCACTTCCTGTTGACGAATGCCAACCAGCGACTCCATATTTTCAGATGTGCTTTGCAACTCATCGGACTGCTCACCTAAATCGGAGGCTTCCAGACGAGCTGATGCCAGCTCTTCTTTCGCCAGCTGAAGCTTTTTGTTGATTTCACCCAACTGCGCATCAGCGCTGCCTTCACTATTATCAGCCGTTGCGCTGGCAGCAGTAGTAGTAGGCTCATTTGCAGCGACAATGTTCAGTTCTTTACGGTTAAGCGCTTCGTTCTTGGCTGCTTCAAGTATGCGTTGAGCCGCTGCACTTAACTCTGTTTTCGCTTCTTCCGTATTCGCCGCGGGCTGCTCTTCTGCCGCCGGGCTGTTCGCCGCAACACGTGTGCCGGAGGTACCACGAATGTTGTCACGATACTCGCGCCACAGTTGATTCTGTTCGTTCATCTGGGCAACGGCTTGTGCCTGAGTTAACTGTGTAAGTTCACTGCTATCGGGAATGCGAAGAATCGCGCCGGCCTTCACAAGGTTGACGTTGCCATTGATAAACGCACTCTGGTTTGCGTTTAACAGAGCGATCATCATCTGTTGTGCTGATACACCGTCTACCGCGTTTTGCCGGGCGATCTGCGCAAGTGTATCGCCGCGTTGAACGGTAACTTCTCCACCGCCACTGCCAATCGATACTTCTTCTCCGAGAGATTCGAGCGAGACAATATCGGAAGAACCGCCACTAATGACTTGGCCATCCGCAACAAACGTATCGGAAACTTCTTCTGACGAACCAACGATCTCTACATTGAAATCGAAATCGGATGCGGCAACCTGCTCATTTTGAAACTGAACACTCGCGTCCGGATTGGCTTGTTCAAGATCACTGAGCACAACAACTTCACCGCCCTGATCGGCAAGTGAATCCAGCGATACCGACGATGAGTCACCAATGACTTCAACCGTTTCAAACGCAGAACTGCTAATCGTGGGTGCGGTACTGCCGACATCGACACCACCGAGACCGTCAAGCGAAACCACTTCACCGCCATCAGATGGCAGCACAGCGTTATCTGCAATTTCTACTGCTGAACCAACTATCTCGACTTCGAACCCGTCACTGGCAACGGTCTCGCGTTCAATGGGAGCAGGAGCGATCAAAGAAGAGTCGGTGCGTTGCAAAATAGCCGGCTGTTCAGTTGGTGCGGTTGCACTGGCACTGGGAGTCATGAATACAGGTGGGTCGAGCAGCACGGTGTACTCACGTACCATTCGGCCAGACGGCCAATCGACTTCCAATAGAAAATTTAGAAACGGCTCAACAACCGGTCGGCTGCTAGAGATTCGAATAACCGGCGTACCTCCGCCTTGATCGACCGAAAAGCGCAGATCGGTTAGCGCAGTTGTCCGCTCAATGCCTGCACGCGCAAACGCATCAGGTGACGCCAATTTGACGATCATGCCATCGGCTTCACCGGGTGCGACTGACGTAAGTCGGATTTCCGCATTCATTGGCTGATTCAATGCTGAACGCATTTCGATGTCCCCAAGGCCTAATGCCCTGACACCACCGGAAGCCAACACCAAACTGACGGCCGCAGCCGTTGCAAGTTTTCGCACTTTAGTTTGTCCCAACATATCGCGTCATTTCACTGGACCAACCGGAATCGGGGCAGCGAAACTAACGAAGTTAACTATCTCAACAGTATTCTATAGCTGAAAATTTCTAATATTCAGCAATTTATAGGTAGCTTTCAGCAAGACATTCGGCGATTTGGACACTGTTAAGTGCTGCACCTTTGCGTACGTTGTCGGAAACCACCCATAGGTTTAATCCCTTCTCAGTACTGATATCCTGTCTGATTCTGCCTACGTACACCGCATCAGTTCCGGCCGATTCGGTAACGGCGGTGGGGTATCCACCGTCTTTGTGCTCATCGAGAACCACTATTCCTGGTGCAGATCCCAGCAAATGTCGGGCCTGATCAGCAGTTATCGGGTCTCTGGTCTCTAAATGTATCGCCTCAGAATGCCCGTAGAACACTGGAATTCGAACGCAGGTGGGATTCACCTTGATCGTGTCGTCCTCCATGATCTTGTGGGTTTCCCAGACCATCTTCATTTCTTCCTTGGTGTAGCCATTTTCCTGAAATGTGTCTATGTGTGGCAAAGCATTAAACGCGATTTGTTTCGGGTATACAGATGGCTGCGCCGCCTGTCCGTTTAACAATCTTGCAGTCTGGCCTCCCAGCTCTTCAATTGCTTCTTTTCCGGTACCAGACACCGCCTGATACGTACACACATTCACCCGTGTTATACCCACGGCATCGTGAATCGGCTTCAGCGCCACCAGCATCTGAATTGTCGAACAATTCGGATTGGCGATGATGTTCGTCGCCTTGTACTGCCCGATAGCATGGGCATTCACTTCAGGTACGATCAAAGGTTTGTCATCGTCGTATCGGAACTGGGAGGTGTTATCGATAACAACACAACCCGCCTCTGCTGCTATCGGCGCGTATATCTTCGACACCGACGCCCCGGGAGAGAAAATGCCAATTTGAACCTGGCTGAAATCAAATTTCGCCAAATCCTGCACCACCAACTGCCGGGTACCAAACTCAACGCGTTTGCCTGCCGAGCGCTCGCTGGCAAGTGCGTAAACGTTGCCTACCGGGAAATTGCGCTCGGCCAAAATTGACAGCATGGTTTCACCAACCGCACCTGTCGCACCCACTACCGCTACATCGAAAACCTTACTCATTTTAATGCCTGTTTTAAATTTCTGTGTGATCTCGGGACCGCGATCAATTAACTATTGAAAACTAATTAAAGCTTAACGTTGCAAACTGTTACGTATCTTGTAGCGCCGTCATTACAGCGTCACCCATTTGGACCGTATTCACGATTTGCTCATTTGCCGAACCGCTGGCGATATCGGGACATCTCACCCCATTCGCAATCACACTGGCCACTGCTGCTTCTATTTGATCAGCAGCAACCGATTCGTTCAGTGTGTAGCGCAACAACATCGAAAGCGACAAGATAGTGGCCAGAGGATTGGCCTTTCCTGTACCTGCAATATCGGGTGCCGAGCCATGAACCGGTTCGTACATACCCTTTCCATTAATATCCAGCGAGGCCGATGGCAGCATGCCAATGGACCCGGTAAGCATGGCAGCTGCATCTGAAAGAATGTCGCCAAACAGATTACTGGTCACAATGACATCGAACTGTTTTGGTTCTCGCACCAGTTGCATGGCAGCATTGTCGACATACATATGCGATAGCTCCACTTCGGGATAGTGTTGGGCTGTATCGATGACCACTTCACGCCATAGTTCCGATACTTCAAGTACGTTGGCTTTATCAACTGAACACAAACGCCGGTCGCGTTGCATCGCAATTTCAAACCCGCTCTTTGCTATACGACGAATTTCGTCTTCGGAATACACCATGGTATTGAAACCAACTTGTTTACCGTCTCTGGTTTCAATGCCTCTTGGACCACCGAAATAAATACCACCGGTCAGTTCACGCAGAATCATGATATCCAGACCTGCAACCAGTTCCGGTTTCAACGACGAAGCGTCAGCCAGCTCGGAAAACAACATGGCAGGACGAAGATTGGAAAATAATTCGAGTTCAGAACGCAATCGTAATAGCCCGCGTTCAGGCCGTTTGTCGCGCGGTGCTTTGTCATACTGAGGACCGCCAATCGACCCAAGCAAAATGGCATCGGCATCGCGACAAGCCTTCAGGGTTTCCTCAGTCAACGGTTCACCGGACTGATCGTAACTGGCACCCCCAAACGCAAAGGTCTGCGTAGAGATATCGAGCTTGTATTGTTCGTTAACAGCATCAAGCACCCGCACCGCTTGTTCTACGATTTCGGGGCCAATGCCATCGCCGGGTAAGACAACAATTTTTCTTGGCATAATCAAATTCACTGTATTGATAAAGGCGACAGCCTTGCATTAAAACTGCCTGTAACGATTAATGATTGAAACGCGATGATCAGATTTACGTATGCAAGCTGGTCGAGCTGATTTCAGCTTGTTTAATTATTTCAGTTTCATGTGTAGCATCTTCATACCACTGTTTCATCGAAGCATCAGCAAGCACCTTTTCAAAATAGCTTTGCGTCAGATAAGGTGCGTGTATGCCATAAGTCTTGAAGCGAGACGCAACCGGTGCATACATGGCATCGGCAATTGTGTAATGACCAAACAACCAGGGTCCTTTACTGCTCTGCATGGCCTGCTCAATTAATTGAATAATTCGATCAATATCTATTTCAGTTGCCAGATCAGGCTTATAGTTTTCAACTACCCGTCGGCAATTCATCGGCATACTCGATCGCAGCTCGTGAAAGCCACTGTGCATTTCCGCACTCATGGCACGGGCATGTGCACGATCATTCGAGGCTTCAGGCCAGAGCCTTTTATCCGGGTATTTGTCGGCCAAATACTCACAGATTGCAAGTGAATCCCACAGCACCAGACGGCCGTCGTATAGCACCGGCACCTGTTTTGCGGGGCACAACTCTTCCATCATGCTATCGCCTTCGCTTGTGAACAAAGGAATACGCACTTCATCGAATTTTATGCGCGCATGTTTAAGTAAAATCCAGGGACGCAAAGACCACGATGAATAATTCTTGTTGCCGATAACCAGGCGCATCGTTGTCATAATATTAACTCAATAGAGAACAGCGCTAACCAAACAACCACGGTGCCGACTGTTTACGTCGACTTTCGTAATCTTCAATGGTGTTACGCTTTTGCAACGTCAGACCGATTTCATCAAGCCCATCTAACAAGCACTCTTTTCGAAACGGGTCGACTTCAAATTCGATGACCTCTCCAGAAGGTGTTGTGATGGTTTGCGCAGCAAGATCAATTGAGAGTTTGTAGCCCGGCGTACTTTCACACTGTTCAGCCAGCTTGTTAACGATTTCAGCATCCAAAGCGATCACCAGCAAACCACTTTTGAACGAGTTGTTGGAAAATATATCGGCATAGCTCGGTGCAATGACACATCTGAAACCGTAATCATCTAAAGCCCAAACGGCATGTTCACGCGAAGAGCCGCAGCCAAAGTTTTCTCCGGCTATGAGCACCTGCGCGCCCTGGAAACGTTCTTCGTTTAAAACAAATTCCGGATTAGGTTGACGTTCGGATGAATCCTGGCCTGGGTAGCCCGGGTCAAGATAGCGCCATTCGTCAAACAGATTGACGCCAAAACCGCTACGTTTAATCGACTTTAAAAACTGTTTTGGAATAATCGCATCAGTATCAACGTTGGCTCGCATAAGCGGAACTGCCAGTCCATCGAGCTTGGTAAATGCTTTCATTAGAACTCCCTCACATCAACAAAGTGGCCAGCAATCGCTGCCGCCGCGGCCATTGCAGGACTGACCAGATGAGTTCGTCCACCTTTACCCTGACGGCCTTCAAAGTTTCTATTCGATGTGGACGCGCATCTCTCGCCTTCACCCAGCTTGTCTGCGTTCATGGCAAGACACATCGAACAGCCTGGTTCGCGCCACTCAAACCCTGCCTGAGTAAATATTTTGTCCAATCCTTCCTGTTCCGCTTGCTGTTTTACCAGGCCTGAGCCGGGCACCACCAGTGCTTGCTTGACGGTATCTGCAACCTGACGATCTTTGATAACCGCTGCTGCTGCGCGCAGGTCTTCAATGCGCGAGTTTGTGCACGAACCAATAAAGATACGATCAAGTTGTATGTCACTTATTGGCGTCATGGGTTCAAGATCCATGTACTCAAGTGCGCGCTGCATACCTGACGATTTGGTTTCGTCGTCAACATTGGCAGGATCTGGCACATGACTGTTCACAGCCGTTACCATCTCAGGGGAGGTGCCCCAGGACACTTGCGGTTCGATGGCAGTTGCATCCAGCCTGACGACCTTATCGAATACCGCATCATCATCGGAATGCAGTTCTCTCCAGGCAGCCACAGCGGCATCCCAGTGTTCTTCGGACGGCGCAAACGGTCGCCCTTTAATGTAATCGATGGTGGTATCGTCGACGGCAATCATGCCAGCGCGTGCACCGGCTTCAATCGACATGTTGCATACCGTCATGCGACCTTCCATCGACAAAGCACGAATTGCGTCACCACCAAACTCAATGGTGTAACCGGTGCCGCCTGCTGTACCAATTTCACCGATGATCGCCAACACGATATCTTTGGCAGTGACCCCGGGACCAACCTGCCCATCAACACTGACCAGCATGCTTTTCGATTTTCGCTGTGACAAGGTTTGGGTTGCCATAACATGTTCGACTTCGGACGTACCAATACCGAACGCCAGCGCACCAAACGCACCGTGTGTTGAGGTGTGCGAGTCACCGCAAACCACCGTCATTCCCGGCAGTGTAGCGCCCTGCTCCGGACCGATGACATGCACAATACCCTGGCGCAAGTCAGACATTTTGAATTCGGTAATCGCATAGTGTTCGCAGTTGCTGTCCAGCGTTTCCACCTGCAGACGCGAAACCGGATCTTCGATGCCTTCGCTGCGCGATGTGGTCGGCACATTATGATCAGCAACCGCGAGCATCGAGTCGGTACGCCATGGTTGACGACCTGCTAACTGCAAGCCTTCAAATGCTTGTGGCGACGTCACCTCGTGCACCAAGTGTCTGTCGATATAAAGCAGCACCGTGTCACCGTCTTCTGCATGGACCACATGGGCGTCCCATACTTTGTCGTATAACGTTTTTCCGGACATTTCGACCCTCCAGCGATCAATTTTCGAGCATTTTACGCTGCCATGAGCGATTACTCAAATTATGCTTATTTATAATTATCATTCCTGACAGGAATACAATAGGGTAAGCTGCTTTCAAGCATAGATTTCCCCGTCTTACGGTACACACGGTCAACCTGACCCTAGGGAGTTCAACATGGACATACCTGCCTTGCAGGCACTGATTGCTGTAGCCGAAACGGGTTCGTTTTCGCGCGCCAGCGAGCAATTGTTTGTTACCCAGCCCGCTGTATCCAAACGCATCGCCGCGCTGGAAACCGAACTCGATGTGGTGCTCATTGATCGGCTGGGCAGAAATATCCGACTGACCGAGGCAGGCGAAAATTTACTGGTATCGGCACGGCGAATTCTTGCTGATATTGCCAGCAGCTGCGATGCTGTTCGGTCACTGAAACACGAAGTTGGGGGTCAGTTAAAACTGGCCACCAGTCATCACATCGGCATTCACCGTCTACCGCCAATACTCAAAGCCTACACACAGGCGTGCCCACAGGTTGATCTCGACTTACTGTTTATGGATTCAGAAAAAGCGTGCGAACTGGTGTCCGAAGGTTCCATTGAACTTGCCATTGTGACTTTACCCGAAACACCTGCAGAGAATTTGGACACAAAACTTATCTGGGCCGATCCACTGTCAATCGTTTGCGCGAATGACCATCCGTTAGCGACAGCTAATAACGTTCATCCGAAACAGCTTGCACAACATCCAGCTGTGCTACCTGCGCGCGGAACAGTGACACGAGGCATAGTGCTGGATGCCATTGCACCGTACGATGTGAATATAAAAACGTCCCTTGAAACAAACTATCTGGAGACAATCAAAATGATGGTGTCGGTAGGATTGGGTTGGAGCGCGCTACCACTTAGCATGGTAGATGATTCACTAACGGCACTCCCCTCGAAATCTGTTTCCATGCGAAGGGAGTTGGGTAGCGTGCAACTAAAAGAAAGAACATTGGGTCGCGCAGCTCAGGCTTTGCTCGACCTACTGCCTGACTAACTGACCGTCAAAAACCTTAAAACGGTATGTCGTCATCAAAGTCTGCAGTAACCGCAGCTGGAGCAGCACTGGGCGATGCATCTGCTGAACTACCTTGTGCGCCATCTTGAGCATCGGCACGGGCAATTCGCCATGCATTCAAATTAGTGAAATACTTTTCGTTCCATTCACGGCCACGCAAATCGAAATCAACACTGATCTCTTCGCCTTCAGAATAGTCATCGATCAGTGAGCATTTGTCCTGAGTTAATTGAAACTTCACCATTTGCGGAAACTTTCCATCCGCCACTTCAATAACAAATTCACGCGCCTGAAACGATGCTGACTTCTGTTCGGTATCAAATACTTTATGCAAGCGACCAGTTGCTTTATACGCCATGATATTTCCAGAGAAAATGTGATGAAAAATTGAGTAGTTTAGTGAAGACCGTCAGGCCTCCGGCGGAATAACCGGAGTCGACGATTCAACATCGGCGTTTTGTCCACGGTGCCGAAGCGCATGATCAAGTAATGTAATCGCCAGCATCGCCTCGGCAATAGGAGTAGCACGAATGCCAACACACGGATCGTGTCGTCCAGTGGTGATAACCTCTATTTCTTCACCACGCACATTAACACTGCGACCTGGCAATCGAACACTTGAAGTTGGCTTCATGGCAATACTGGCAATAATCGGTTGGCCCGATGAGATACCGCCCAGCACACCACCAGCGTTGTTGGATAAGAAGCCTTGCGATGTTATTTCGTCGCGATGTTCGGTACCGCGTTGTTCAATACTGTTAAAACCTGCACCAATTTCAACCCCTTTCACTGCGTTGATGCTCATGAGTGAATGGGCTATGTCGGCATCGAGGCGATCAAACACAGGTTCGCCTAATCCGACAGGGACCGAGCGCGCTTCAACCGTTACCTTTGCCCCAATCGAATCACCATCTTTACTCAGTTGCTTCATATACGTTTCCAGCGATTCAACCTGGGCAGCGTTCGGCCAGAAAAACGCATTATTTTCCACCTCATCCCAGCTGAACGATGATGTATCGAGCGCTATTGGACCCAACTGAGATAAGTAACCACGCACCGTGGTGCCGTAAAGCTTGTTCAATACTTTTTTGGCGATCGCACCTGCGGCAACGCGCATTGCAGTTTCACGCGCTGAGGATCGGCCACCGCCTTTGTAATCACGAATACCAAATTTTTGCTGGTAGGTGTAGTCAGCATGCGCAGGACGAAATTGCTCTTTTATTTTGTCGTAGTCACGTGAGCGCTGATCGGTATTACGAATAACCAGGCCAATGGGCGTTCCGGTGGTAACCCCTTCGAAAACTCCGGAGAGAATTTCAACTTCGTCCGCCTCACGGCGTTGGGTGGTGTATCGAGATTGTCCTGGCTTGCGACGATCCAGATCGATTTGAAGGTCTTCGTTGCTTATCTCGATTCCGGGAGGACAACCATCAACAATGCAGCCGATAGCCGGCCCGTGGCTTTCGCCAAAGCTGGTTAATGAGAATAGTTTGCCAATGGTATTACCTGCCATCCGAGCATTATACCGCTCATGGACTCTGGTAAACCGTTAAGTTGGTGATTGAATCAGGAATAAAGTGGCCCAATTCAGTGACGCGTGTCATGCCAATTGAGATTTGCACAGAACTTATACAGCGAGTGGCACCATGCCGGGCATGTCAGTGAAGATTAAATATTCTTCCAGCCAAACACCACGGCTGCTACCACCAAACATGCGACGAGTAAAACCAACCCCAAGGCTGGGTTAGCGAACTTGACCACCCGTGCCGGTTCAGCGCCAAGCCATCGCATCTTTCCTGTAATCATTGGTGTAATAAGGTTGTGCCCTGCTCTGACAAGGTAGAAGAAAACCATGAACACATGAATGCCTATGACGATCATTAATATTTTGGCGTTCAGATGATGCATATGCAATAAACGTTCGCTGATGTCGTAGTCAATAGATCCGTAAAAAGCACCTTCAATCAATTCGTCTTCATCGGCGATAAAGAGACCTGATATGGCTTGAAAAGCAATCAACAGCAGCATGACAAGCACTGCCCATCCGCCCGCTGCATTGTGCCCACGTTCCTGACTAACGGTGCCACGTAATAGATGAACAAGATGTTTGACTGCGCTCAGTGGATTAACGAACAAGCTGATCAACCGAGCATTACTGCTACCGACGAACCCCCAACAGATTCTGAATAGCAGTAATGCCAGAACAAACTCCCCAACGGGCTGGTGCCAATCGAAAAACAGAAAACCGGTTTCACCACTGACCAACATAAAAATAACGGTTGCGGCAAACGACCAATGAAACACCCGTATCCAGACATCCCAGATACGGGTGTAGTTAGTTGATTTGCTTCCAGTCACAAAAGACAAACCTAGCGTCGTTTCGCGCGGTAGTCATCATGGCAACCTTTACACGTTGCACCAACATCACCAATAGCCCCTTTTAATGCGTCCAATCCATTACCTGCTTCAGCAGCCAGTTTTTCCGATGCCGTTTTCAACGCGTTACCTTTCTCGGCAACATCTGGAAAATTATTCCATATAGCTGGCAGTGCGCGCGTTCGAGCATTTCCAGGTGTTTCGCTATCAGACCCTTCTGGCCACATGGCTGCCTGCCCAAAGCTAGCTGCGGCATTGAGGTTTGCAGCAGACTGTGCGGCGATTTCGGCATTGTAGTCAATTTTGCCTTTTGCCATGTCGCCTAAAATGCCCATATTAAAATTGTAGGTCTGGAACATTGCCTGGCGACCCTTTATAGCTGCATCGTGGGGGCCTTTTTCCTGAGCGACCGCAAACGCAGCAACACCAAACACGCCCAACAATACCGTTACAATCAGTTTCTTATTCACTGGAATTTCCTCATACAAATGGGATGAAACAACACCTTAGCAAATTACAGCTCTGCGAAAGAAGGAAAGATCTTGCGTTATTGCACACCTACTGTGCAAAATTGCACATATACGTTTTAGCGTTTGTACGATTGTATCGAGATGAACTGGAATTGGGACCATATTCGTTATTTTCTGGCACTGGCTGAACAGGGAACGCTCTCACAGTCGGCGAAAACACTGGGGGTCAGCCATAGCACCGTTTTGAGACGAGTCAGACAGCTGGAATCAGACCTGAATACACAGCTTTTTGAGCAAAGCAGCAATGGCTACGCATTAACTCCGGCAGGCAAAACACTTTATGTGGAAGCACTGAAAATGCGTTCCACCATGTCAGCTATATCTCGGGAAATATCCGGTGCAGATGATCGGATGCAGGGAGAAGTTGTCATTACTACCACAGATACATTGGCTCGCTACATATTGCCCAGACTGATAGCGACCCTGTCAGAACAATATCCTGATATTCAATTTTCACTGGTCATGGCAAACAGAGTCACTGACATGGAAACACGCGATGCCGATATCGCTATAAGAACATCAAAAAAACCACCTGAAAACCTGATTGGGCGACAGGTTGGGAAAATTCGATTTACAGCCGTTGCATCGCGTGATTACGTGCAGCAAAAAAAGCTAACCCATTTTCCTGACAGAATAGATAATCAGAAAATCATCATGCTTGATGACAGTTACGCAACTGCGCCTTTCCACCAATGGTTCAGTCATCAAACAAGGCAATCCACATCGGTTACGACCGCGAATAATTTTTTATGTGCCGTCGCCCTGGCCAGGCAAGGTTTGGGTATTACAGTTGTGCCCGAATACCTGCTTAGTGCAGAAAATGATCTGGTCAAATTGAGTACGAGCACCGAAATCAGCCCGAGCAACCTTTGGGTTTTGTCCCACTCAGATTCTCGTAATACAGAGAAGATACGGGTGGTTCGCCAAAAATTGTATGAAGAGTTACCACACTTGCTAGATGGTGCATAACGGCCGGGTACAAGAGCTTGCCTTTTGGTCAATCCGTTCCAGTTTCATTTCGTGCCCGGCTCGTTTTACAGCTGTCGTTCTACAGAGCTGACATTTCGCAGCTGACGAACTTTTTCCAGCAGGTTGTTCAATTCCTGCATGTTGCTCACCAGCACACTGATTTTCATTTCAGCGGTTTGATCATCCTGATTACTTAATGTATTCACTGCAATAACATCGGCCTTATTATTGGCCATAACCGTTGATACATCGCGAAGTAAACCGACGCGATCGTAGGCAACTATTAATATGTCGACTGGATACTGGTCGGCGGAATCGCCACCCCACTCTACTTCAATGAGTCGCTGGCGCTCTTCATCTGGCAGGTTCAACATGTTTCCACAACTCGCACGATGGATAGATACGCCTTTACTGCGCGTTATGAAACCAACGATATTGTCGTGCGGTACTGGCTGACAACAAGTTGCAATGTTCGTGAGTAGATTACCAACACCACGCACACTGATCGAATCTGGTCTGCGTATTGCCCTGCTCGATGCAGAATCGGTATTGAGAAGCTTTTTTTCCGGCTCGCTTAAATGATCAATGGCACCCGCTATTTGTGAAATTGTCACGTCGTTACGACCAAGAGCCGCAAACAAATCAGCCGGCTTATCAAATTTCAGTCGGCGAGCAATTTTTTCAATGGAAATATTGACGGCTTTTAACCGTCGCAACTCGCGATCGAGTATCGCTCGCCCATCGATCAGATGCTGGTCATGATCTTTAGTATTAAACCAGGCTCGTACTTTTCCGCGGGCACGGCTACTTTGTAAATACCCCAGCGATTTGTTCAGCCAATCACGACTGGGTGCCGGTTCGCGCGAGGTTAGAATTTCAATACGATCGCCGTTATTCAGTTGATAAGTCAGGTTAACAATACTGCCATTGACTTTTGCACCGCGACAGCGGTGACCCACTTCGGAATGAACGTGGTAAGCAAAATCGAGCGGCGTGGCCCCCCGTACCAGATCAACAACTTCACCTTTGGGTGTGAATACATACACGCGTTCAGAATCCAGCTGCTGGGTGAACCCCTCTACCAGTGTTTCATCAGTGTCTTCGAGTAGCGCCTTTAACGCATCAATGCTGCGTTGCAAAGCTGCATCGGGTGAACCACCTTCTTTATAGGCCCAGTGAGCTGCTACACCATTCTCAGCCTCATTGTCCATATCGCGTGTTCGGATTTGGACTTCAACCGACTTACCACCCGGCCCCATGACGGCCGTGTGCAATGACTGATATCCGTTGGCTTTTGGATGCGCGATGTAATCATCGAATTCCCGACCGATCGGCTGCCAGGCGGTGTGCACGATGCCAAGCACGCTGTAGCATTGAGTCAGATCATCAACGAGTACACGTACCGCCCTTACGTCGAACAGGTCATTAAACTCGATGCGCTTTGAACGCATTTTTTTCCAAATACTGTAAATATGTTTGGGTCTACCGAAAACAGAAGCTGCTTGTAACTCCTGCTTTTCCAGTCTTGCACCCAGGTCGGCGACGAACTCTTTTATATAAGTCTCACGCGATGCCCGATTCTCTTCCAGTGCTGAAGCAATACGCTTATAAGCATGCGGCTCCAGAATATGAAAAGCGACGTCTTCGAGTTCCCATTTCAGCTGACCGAGCCCAAGTCGATTAGCCAGAGGTGCATAAATGGCCAGTGTTTCAGCAGCCACTTCTTGTTTGATTTCTGAATCTGACTTCACCAGATCGTAAAGCCGTTGCGTTCGATATGCCAGCTTGACCAGCACAACGCGCACATCTTCCACCATCGACAATACCATCCGCCTCAGCATTTCTGCCTGATCACTTGAGCCGAGCCGTTTCGCAGCGTGTGCATCCTTGATAGTGAGTTCGTTCAACCAGCGAACCTGACGGGTCAGCTCTGAGATATCACCACCAAACTTTTCGTTAATTTGATCTATTGCTACCTCGCGTCCGAGCACATTATTGCCGAGCACAGTTGAAATGAGCGTTGGCACATCAGCGCGCATGCCTTTTAACTGACAAGCTACATGCAAGGCATCGGGATAGGTTGTTGGCACATCACGAAACTGCCAATAGAGTTCAACCGCTTGACGCAATTGAATAGTCTGATTGCGGGTACAACCTTCACTGAGATGATCTACTGTCGAATCGATTGATTCGAACAAGGATGTGTCGGCGCTAAAAGTATGTTTCATCGGCGTCCCTGCCTAGAAGTGATGCTGCTGTTCGCGCACGTTATGCCGTATTGCGAAGTGCTACGACCGGTGGAGTTGTTAACACGCGACGGGTCGCCAGAAATCCAGCAATGCTGATTCCAACTGCGCCGCCAACCACACCGATAATCCACAACCATATGTTGATTTCAAAAGGCAATTCAAAAACAAACCGGCTCAGAGCCCACGCAACTACCGTGGCGAAGAACGCAGCAAGGAAACCGGCGATTGCCCCAAGTATCGCAAATTCTGCGACGACTGCGTGTTTGATTTGATTATGTGATGCACCAAGAGCGCGCAATAACGCCGATTCCCTTATACGTTCGCTCTGACTGCTTTGCACCGCTGCAAGCAAAACACATATTCCCGCCAGGACAGTAAACAAAAATACGTACTCAACCGCCAGTGACGCCCGATCCATCAACGTTTTGACGCGAGCCATGATGGCACCGATATCCAGTGCTGCAATACCCGGGAACTCTCTGGCCCATCCACTGGTGGTTGTCGAAAAATCGCTGTCTATTTTAAAGCTGGTGACAAAGGTAGCCGGCATTTGTGCAAGCGTGGCTGGCGAGGCAACAACAAAAAAGTTCACTTGAAACGATTCCCAGTCTACCTTTCGCAAATTGCTAATCGGCGCAGTGACCTCTACTCCGGCTATTTTGAATGTCAGTGTATCGCCAACCTTGTAACCCCTCTGACCAGCCCATTCTTCTTCTATTGACCATGCAGGCTCCGCACTTCCATCGGTCGCCCACCATTGTCCAGCGACTACTTCACCTGCAGGAGGCGGCTCGTCTGAGTAGGTAAGGTTATATTCACGTCTTGCACGGCGCTGCTGACGCTCATTATTGTTAGTGCTTTCATTTTCACTAAGCGTTGATACGCCATTGTGTGAAACCAGGCGCGCACGTACCATGGGGAAAATGCCGGCAACGTCAATATCTTGCGATTGCAGGCGTTGATCAAAACCTTCAACCTGATCTGGCTGGATGTTTACAACGAAAACGTTCGGTGCGTCTGCGGGTATGTCACGCTCCCAGGCTTCCAGAACATCAACGCGCACGATCGCAATGAGCAGCAATGCCATAATACCCATTGCAAATGCGGCGAGTTGAACCACGCTACTACCTGCGCGGCGTTGCAGACCCGCCACACTTAACCGGAATCGCGCACCGGCAATGGAACGCACTAACTTGATAATGTATCGACCGAACAGCGCGAATACACCCAGCATAAGGACAACACCGGCAACGACAATCGCACTCAGCATCCAGTCTCGAGACTGCATCAGTACAACAACATAAGTTGCAATCATACCTATGAGCGTGGTTACCCAGACGCTGGTATCAAGACCTGTGTAATCTCTTTGCAACACACGCATCACAGCTACACGTCCGGCGCGTAGCACCGGTAACAGACCAAAACCCGCCACTGCAATAAACGCGGTTAGGGCGCCAATAATCGGTGGCCACACCCCGGGTGTGGGCAATTCCATGCTGAACCACGTTACCAGCAACTGAGCAAGTATCAACTGAGCAAACCAGCCAATGATGATACCCACAACCGATGCAACAACAACAATCATTGACAGGCGTAACGCAAGCCATGTGATCACTTCACCGCGGGTCGCACCCAAGGTGCGTAAAACAGCACTGGCATCGGCCTGATGTAATGAAAATTGCCTGACCGCTAACGCAATGGCAGCCCCGGCGAGCAGCACCGTAACAACCGATGCAAGACCAAGAAATTGTTGCGCACGATCTAACGCGCGTTTGAGTTGCGGGCTTCCGTCTCGAACACTTTGCACGCGAACTTCCGATGCCATGTTTTCCTTAAGCCAGTCGTTCATACGATCAACTTGCGCAACCTCACCTGACATTAGGAGCGTAAAGCGCGCGCGACTACCGGGACCCAGTAACTCGGACGCTTGCAGATCATCCGCGTTCATCATGACCCTGGGAGCAATTTCGAAAACATTTTCTCCTCGATCAGGCTCGAACTGAATCAGCCTTGTCACGTTAAAATCCTTTGCACCAAGGGTTAACGTATCGCCCTGTTCCAGTGCGAGAATATTTTTTAGCTGAGTATCAATCCAGACGGTGCCAGGCGCGGGGGTATCAAGCGGTGCCGGTTCAGCCGGTGCATCGAGTGTTGTTAGTTTAAGCGCACCGCGTAACGGGTAGCCAGAGGTGACCGCTTTGACAGCAACCAGCTGAGATTCATCAAGCTGATTGATAACAACGCTTGGAAAACGCGTGTGCTCAGCAATGCTTAACCCGTTTTCCTTCGCCGTTTCCGCTATAGCTTCCGGTAGTGCTAATCCGGATGTGGCTAAAAGGTCAGCAGCGAGTACATCGGCAGCCTGGCGTTCCATGGCCCGGCCAATTCGGTCGGTAAAGAAACCCACGGCGGTAACCGATGCAACTGCAATGATCAGTGCGAGTGCCAGCACGCGCAATTCGCCGGCTTTAAAATCTCGTTTGAAGGCTCGCGCTGCAAAACGAAATTGATGTGAAAGTGTCATGCGGCGGCCAACTTCCCGTCTCCCATCAGGAGTCGTCGATCACAGCGTGCGGCCAGTTTGTCATCGTGTGTTACCAGCACCAAAGCGGAACCAAGCTTTTCACGCAATGAAAACATCAGATCTGTGATTTTATAACCGGTGGCTGAATCCAGATTACCCGTGGGTTCATCCGCAAACAGTAAAACCGGATTGGCAACAAAGGCGCGAGCAATGGCTACTCTCTGTTGCTCCCCACCTGACATTTGTAGCGGCTGGTGAGTTGATCGATCAGCCAGCCCGACTTGCTCAAGACTGTGCATGGCGCGTTCGCTGGCATCGGGGGCATTAGACAGCTCCAGCGGAAGCATGACATTTTCATGTGCTGTAAGTCCGGGCAAGAGTTGGAACGACTGAAACACGAACCCAACCTTGCCCGCGCGCAGTCTGGCCCGCTCATCTTCATCAAGTTCTGACAAATTTTGACCAAGCATGTGCACAGAGCCATTCGTTGGTGTATCCAGGCCAGCCAGAATGCCAAGCAAAGTGGACTTCCCGGAACCCGAAGGACCAACTATAGCCGTGGCCTCACCCGGCTGAATTTCGATATCCAGGGCGTGTAGTATGGTGAGTAACCCACTTGGGCCACTGATCGATTTCTCGATGCCAGCGCCAGTTAGCACTGGCCCGGAATGTTCAGATTCTGTGGATTGTGTCGAGTTAGTCATACTAATGTATTGGAGTTTGAAGTTTTATCGCTACTATCTATTGCAGGTGTTATACGCGCTAACAGCTGTATCGGGCCAGTGTTTAAAGTATAAATACTTAATTAATCCTTATTTTCAGACACCGGGTCTGATCAAATGAGCGGTTATTCGTGTTTAACCGGTCCTCTATCATAGGGCCATAATCAAAACAGACAAGTTATGAGAGTCTTACTGGTTTTTTTATTTCTAACATTTGGGCTTTGCGCTACTGCGTCAGCCCGTACCGTATTGGTCATCGGCGATAGCATTAGCACAGCGTATGGCCTGGCCGAATCGGATGGATGGGTCCAGTTGGCTAAAAAGCAACTCGAACCAGACTATCCTGATATTGAATTCGTTAATGCGAGCATATCCGGTGATACAACCGAGGGCGCGCTGCGACGTCTACCTGCTGCGCTTGAACGATTCAAGCCTGATATCTTAATTATCGAACTTGGTGGAAATGACGGCTTGCGTGGTTATTCATTAAAAAAACTAACCGAGAATTTGCAAACCCTTGCGACCATGGGACAACAAGCCAGCGCGCAAGTGCTGATATTGGGCATGCGTATTCCATCCAACTACGGCCCGGCCTACACAGAAAAATTTGCGCAAACATTTGCAGATGCCGCTGCGGCAAGTGAATCAGCACTACTTCCATTTTTTCTCGAACCTATTGCCACCGATGCCGGCTTTTTTCAAAGCGATGGCATTCACCCAAGCAAAGAGGCGCAACCGCTGCTGGTCGAGCCCGTGCTCGAAAAGCTCATTCCGTTACTCGATGCTGTGGAAGTATCAGCCCAATAACGATCACTGGTTGAACTTTGTTGTGCGAATTAGCTCATAACAAAGTGAACCTGATTTGAACGTCATCGTTATATAGGGCTACTTAGCATGCCAAACAGGCAAAAAATTGAGTTTCCCGGCTCCAGCGGAACAACATTAGCCGGCTTGCTGGAAACGCCTGATGCCAGACCTCTGGCAACCGCGCTGATTGCCCACTGCTTTACCTGTGGTAAAGACATAGCGGCGGCCAGTCGTATAGCCCGCTCGCTGGTTAAGCAAGGCTACGCCGTAATGCGATTTGATTTCACAGGCCTTGGCAATAGCGATGGTGATTTTGCCAACACAAACTTCTCATCAAATGTACAAGACCTGGTTGCTGCCGCAGACTATTTGCGCGAACAAGGCTTGTCTCCATCAGTACTGATCGGCCATAGCCTTGGCGGAACTGCAGTGTTAAACGCAGCAGATGCTATCCCTGAATCGAAAGGTGTGGTTACCATCGGTTCGCCAGCAGATGCTCAGCACGTAGCCAATCAATTCTCGTGTGAAATCGACGAGATTAACGACCACGGACAAGCCACGGTTAATCTTGCAGGCCGGGCATTCACAATAAAAAAACAGTTCCTTGACGATATCAGCAATACATCGGTAGAGCGCATTGGAAAAATGAAAAAAGCTTTACTGGTACTTCACTCACCGATCGATGAAACCGTATCAATTAGTGAGGCAGAGAGAATTTATAAAGCTGCACACCACCCAAAAAGTTTTGTAAGTCTTGATAACGCTAATCACCTGTTGACTCGCGCCCAGGATGCAGAGTACGTGGCGAACCTGATTTCCTCATGGTCTTCCCGGTTCCTGCCCGGTGCAGATGATACGCGGCCTGAGGTTGCTAAAGGTGAAGTTAGCGTTAGCGAGCGTGACCACAAATTCACTCTGGATGTGTACAGCGATTCTCATCACTGGCGAGCCGATGAACCAACTGGTGTTGGCGGCAACAACACAGGGCCTGATCCATACGAACATTTACTTGCCGCTGTCGGTTCGTGTTCGGCAATGACTGTGCGTATGTACGCGTCTCGAAAAAAATGGCCACTGGAAAATGTTCAGATCACGCTTCGTCACAACCGCAAGCACGTGACCGATTGCGAAGGCTGCGATGAGAAGCCAATGCAGCTCGATGTCATAGAACGCGATATCGAACTCACCGGCGATCTGTCTGACGAACAGCGAAAACGCTTACTGGAAATTGCGGATAAGTGCCCGGTGCATAAAACGTTGACGGGGCAATTGGAAATTCGTACAAATGAACGGCGGGATTCGTAAGCGCCGGTGACATGCCAGCATGAAGACTATGAATTCCATTCAGACATAAAGGTATTCCAGAAAGCGGACGCTGGTCGCTTAGAGCCGAAATACCGGATTGTCCCCATTGCTGCCTGTCGAGTAAATAAAAAACACAACGTCAAACACGTTTTTCATCCGTCCGCTGACAGCACATTGCTGCCGGTTTTGGGCTTGTCGAAATTGGGGGACTGCCCGTAA
>CALJNA010000041.1 GCA_937981955.1 uncultured Granulosicoccaceae bacterium | reverse complement strand
ATTTCAGCATTTGGCCCGAGTCGACTGCTTTGGGTAATCCAACCAATTCTGCAACGATCGTGATGGGCAGATACTGCGCCAGATCTGCAACCGCATCGAATTCCTCACGCTCGCAAAGTGTTTTAATTAGGCCATCCGCTGCGGCTTTAATTCGAGGTTCCACATCATTAAGTGAGCCTGGTAGAAGTGGCTCGGATGTTACAGCGCGAGTTTTATCGTGTATGGGAGGGTCAGAATTGAGCGTAGAGCCAACAAGGATTTCGTTGACCTTGTCAATCGGTGACACGCCTCGTGATGAAACAAAAAGCAATGGTTGTCGTAGTACTTCGCTGACCTCCTTGTAGCGGGCGACCAGGTACAACTTGTTTTTTTCCATGTACACAACAGGGCCAAGCTTGCGCAGTTCGTCGTAAACCGGAAAGGGGTCTTTTATGACCGTATCGGAAAAAAAGTCAATGTTTGAAACGGGGATGTTCATTGCTCTGTCTCGGGACAGTAAACTGGGCCGTTTCAGTATAACAATATGCGAACGTTGGAATGGTCAGTTTGGTAAGTTTACTCGAACGGTAAACTTAAGAACTCTACAATGGAGTTTATAGCCAGCCCGGACTTAGTGCCAGCACTGGTCAGGGGTATCGCCTGTAGCGCTTTTTTCGTCCAGATTATCTAGCGAGAAACTGCTGCAAGCTGTATCTTTTACTTGCGTGCTGTTAGGAGCCGGTACAGCTGTTAGTGTCCAGGAAGTAGGCGTTATATTGCTGTTCAACGTATAGAATTCCAGTTTCGATTCAGTCCGAATACGGCAATCGGTATAGCTACCGGCAAAGGTAAAACAGCGCGTCAATTTTGATCTGTTTTCCAGTAATAAATGATGAGCATCTACCCGTCGCTGTTTTTGAATATACTGGCTATAACTGGGCATTGCTATGGATACGAGGATACCGATTATTGCCATAACAGCGATCAGTTCAATGAGGCTGAATCCATTTTTTGGGTTGCCTGGAAAAGATTTATTATCGCGTTGCATGATGGTCACTACTAGTAACTGAAAGCAACGGCTGTTTCCACCACGGTCTTAACTTCATCAAAGCTGCCATTTCCATGAGACTGTACGTTGTACAGGATTATCTCTCTGCCACCTGATGTTATTCGTCCGTAGGCTGCTCCACCAACGTCAAGATTGACAATACCTGTTCCGCCGTCAGATATGTAGTCGCCAACTTGTTCAATTGAGTACGCTGGTGGTTTCACAACACCCAGCACCGAATTCGCAGGCACCGTGTGTACGCCGCCGGAATTACCGGTTTTCCACCATTCTTCCGGTCGTTTATTAAAAGTGAATAGACCTCTGGTTGCCGAATCATCAGCATAAACCCGTTTTTGCATCAACCTGGCGATTTCGGCTTCGGCATAGTAGGCAGCTGCGTCGGTAGCCTGAAATGCTCTATTTCGCTGAATCGCGTTACCTGCTAATCGTTCCGATTTATTAGAAATATTCATCGCACCTGCAGCCATGACACCAACAATCATCAGAAGAATAACGAGCGTCAGTAATGCATACCCTTGTTGTTGACGCGATGGGAAACTCAGACTGTTTTTTCCGTAGAGGCTGTGCGTGCCATTAGCACAGCGCTGACGTTGCCTACGATATGTGGTCAGTTGTGATCGCATTTAATTTCTCAAAGCAACGGTTATCTCACTTTCAACACGCAGCTTTCGATCTGTGGGGGTCAGTTTCTGATTGTCAAAGTGATAGGGTTGAACATCTGCAGCCACATGATCGTCAGAGGCGAGTAATACCCTAGCTGTTACTTGCCGCGTATTGATCAGATCAGCCGAGCTCGCACCTGAGCTTGGAATTTGACGGTCAATTGCACCGTCGCTGTTGTCATCCACACCTAATTCGAAAATTACGCGCTCGACATCTACCGAGTCGTTGATGCCCAGCAAAATACTGGTTTTGCCTGCGGTTGTGCAATGGAGCTGGTTATCCTGAAAAGTTAGTTGCGTCTCTCTTATTGTTCCGGCTGCGACCGGAGTGCCATGACAATCGAAAATAGTCTCATCTGCACTGGCGTCATCTCTCGACGCTCCTGAAAAACGAAAAACGAGTGTTGTATCGGTGCCTTTTACAACTTGTCCAGCAGACCACTCATTCGGCACTGCAGGAAAAGCAGATTCTTTTGGAGCCAAGGGTATGGCCCGGCCTGAAACCAGCAACTTATCTACCTGTCGATACCCAATCTGGGCGAACTGCTGTGATAGTACATGCGAGGCCATAAATGATGCCCGGCGAATTTCGGCTGAGCCTGCCAAAGTGTTTCTTTGAGTCGCTGAGCTCTTGAACAGCATAATACCGGCACTCATGACCAACGACGCGATCACGATGTATATGAGTAATTCAAGCAATGTAAATCCAGCCGAAGAAACCGGATTGCCGCTGTTGTTTTTCTGCATCTGACAATCGTTATCCATGATGGCTAGATAGGTGACCGGACGTTATAGACTTGTGAATTCGAGCCTTTTTGTGATGTCTCATACCAGCGAAGGCTTACAAGACACTCAGAAGTCGCACAGTCTATTTGCATTTCGCCCAACGGTACTATGTTTGCCACCGCGTTTTTCCAGGCATTGATTTTTTTGGATACGGTTGCGGGTGCAGATGCATTAGCGACGGTTTGAGTGTATTCGGTATTGTAGGCACCAAGCTCGGCATTCGCCGAATCTGCCTTTAGATTCTCAATCACGGAATAACTCAGTTCGTTCAGCTTGAAATAGTCGGCAGAATTGCGCATGGCTACATTCGATGCAGTGTGCAGGTTTGCTATCGCCAGCGCACCCACGGCCAGAATCACCAATGAAATGAGCACCTCGATTAGCCCCACACCATTTTGTGACCGAGCAAGTTTTCTACGATCTCGTTTAAAGGTGGTTAAATTCCTTGTAGCGGTAGAATGATTCATTTGGATTCAATTACGCCACTGGTCATCAGGGTAAAACTGTGCTCGCTGTCACCAAGTTTGGTGGTGAAAAGTAACTCTCTGTCTGGGAAACCTTTGAAGTTGAAATATAAAGGTCCGCCATTGTTACCTGATTCAACGACATCGAACGTTAACTTTTCATGTTCCTGACGGGTCGCACTTAAAACCGTATCAACGGCTGTTAATGTGTTGTCTCGATCAAGATCTTGAAACACGACCCAGCCATTGTCATAGGTGTCTTGGCAGGTTTGGCCGTCAGCGCTGCCGCACATGGCTATCCAGCCACCGCGGATAATCGCCTCACCCCTGGCGAAGTTTACATTGGCTTTTAAAGAGTCGGTTGTTTCCCTGGAATTTGTTCGATCTATCATCGGGATAAAACTGGCAGTAGATACGCCGAGTAAGATCGCGACGATCACAATAACGATCAATACTTCCAGCATGGTGAACCCTTGCTGACTAGCCGTGCATGGAGAGAGGTCATTTCTCTTAACACGAATTGGTGTGATACGCCTATTCATACTCCTATAGCGGCAATTCCACACCAAAACTTCAAAGCAGAAGGTAAACAAACGAGGTACTGGCAGGTTAAATATTGTGATCGGCCAATCAGTTCATTCAGTTCGACAGACAGCACGATCTGAAAATAATGTGGTTCAAACCCATCGGTATCCTGCCGATACACAAGTCGAGGAGAACCCAATTTAGTTCTCTAAAGCGACTTAAACATGTCATTCAGATCGCGGCTGACCAAGAAATTACCTATGAAAATTATACAAAGCTTGCTCCTGTTTAGCGCGGTGCTTTCTGTTCCGGTTGCATACGCTGCGGAGTTGAATCTGCCTGACGGGCCACTGTTTGTTGATGGTAGCAAAACAGCTCTTGTTCAAATAGTACTTGAGCGCGATAACAAATTGTTCTTCGAAGCTTACCCAACCTACGAAGATATTAATAACGATGGCGTGCTTGATAACAAATATAAGCCTGATGAAATAGATTACTACGGTTACTACGACTCTCATTTCTGTTATCAGCTTGTTGGCGGCGATCATATGGAAGCTGTTTCGACAACTGCTGACAAGAAATGTGCTGCTGCGTGGAGTGGCGATTTTCTAAACTACGCCACAATGACGCGCATGGACATTCTTGTACGAGCGCTGTATGGCGGTAAACGCGTCATTGATAAGCCGGATGAAACCCGCTTACGCCGTGCTTTTGTTCCGTGGGAAAACCATACCTGGGGCATCGAATATACATCGCCGGCTGAAGACGGTTACCTGATTGCTGATTACACGCCGCTTCAGCAACCGCAAAACGGCAAGCGGCATTTGCTTGCCACCAATAACAAAGATCGAAACGACGTCCCGTTTTTGCGGGTTAGACTCAATTCCGGTGATCGTATCTGGAACTGGGTGGATAAAGAACGAGTGCAGGGAGACGGTTACGCTGATATTGATTTGCCACTCGATGTTACCGTTTGTGAAGGTAGTTTCATTGAAGATTTTTGTCAACAGTATCCGAACGACAACTATAAGCCTGTAGGTTTGTTGCATGAATACGGTGAAAACAATGCCATGTACTTCAGTCTGCTTACCGGTTCGTACGAGAATAACCTGCAAGGTGGGGTACTTCGACAGCCGATGGCTTCTTTTGGTGAAAATGAGATTAACCCACAAGATGGCACCTTTACAGGCAACTCGGGCATTGTGTCCAATATTGATGCTATTCAGATTCCTAATGATTTCCATCAACAAACGGTACAGCGTGATTGCGGATGGTTGTACGACAGAACCTTCACCAACGGAGAGTGTCGAGCATGGGGTAACCCTGTTGCCGAGATGATGTTTGAAGGCATGCGCTATTTAGCCGGCGAAACGCAACCGACACCGGATTTCGTTACATCGGGCGGGATGGATGCTCAGCTCGGTCTTGAAGCTGCGACATGGGATGACCCTTATTCACCGACACAACCTTACGCGCAGTGTTCAAGTGCTTACCAATTGATTGTCAGCGATCCAAGTCCGTCGTTCGATGGAGATCAGCTGCCGGGGTCAGACTTTGCCAATTACACAGGCTCCAGTCTGGGAGATTTGCATGTCGGAAATATCGCTGATTTCATTTCAGCAAATGAAGATGACTTGCCGGGGCTAAAATACATTGGACAAGTGGGTTCTCTGGCGGATGGTTCTCCATCACCAAAATACGTGACCACATTGCGTAACATACGAGGACAGGCGCCAGAAGCACCACATCGCGAAGGAAGCTACTATGCACCAAGTGTTGCTTACTACGGTAACCAGAACGATTTGCACGATTCGGCACCGGGTATGCAGAATGTGGGCAACTTTACGCTTGCGTTGGGCTCACCACTGCCCAGTATTGACGTGGAAGTTGCTGGCAATACCATCAGTTTCGCTCCGTTTGGTAAAACCGTAGACTTTTGTGGAAGACCTTCTGCGTTCAAACCGACAAATGCGATTGTTAACTTTACTGTTGAGGATGTTTCAGCAACTGAAGGCAGTTTTCGCGTGTCGTTCGAAGACATGGAGCAAGGTGCAGATAATGATCAGGACGCGGTCGTACGTTATAAATATAGCGTAACGGGTAATGTTGTTAATATGGATGTTGAAAGTTTGACGGCAGCCGGTTGTGCCATTCAACACTTAGGTTATACCGTTTCTGGTTCAACACAAGACGGTGTTTATCTGGTTGTTCGAGACGCCGATACGAACGCAGCTAGAGATCCTGATTTCGATCTGGATGTTCCGCCGAACGGGCTGCCCGGTTTGGGATGGTCCGACGGAGTCGCACTGCCATTAAACAGCAATATCGAATTTCGTCCTAGTGCTGCACCTGCTGCCAAGGCTTTGCCATCTCCACTTTGGTATGCCGCAAAATGGGGCGGATTCAACGATACCAATGGAGACGGTATTCCGCAGAAAGCAGAATGGGATGCCAATGATGATGGTCTGCCGGATAACTATTTCCCAGTAACAGACCCATCTCGAATGGTACACACCATGCGCTCTGTGTTTAATCAGATTAGCGAAGCCGCCGGTGCTGCTTCGTCGGTTGTGGCAAGCGCGGGTTCGTTGAAAATCGGCAACCAGATTTATCGCTCTTTTTTTACCAGTGGAAAGTGGACCGGTGATGTGGTTTCGCAAACGATTAATGAAGATGGCACAATATCCAGCGCATTTAACTGGAGCGCCAATGATGCTTTGGAAGCACAGATTCAATCCGGCACCCGAAATATACTGACTTACAATCCGGAATCCGGGAAAGGAGTACCGTTTCGCTGGCCGGGTAATAACAGTCCATCATCTGATGGTCTTTCGCAATTACAACTAAACGCTTTGTCAAGAAATCCTATCACTAACAATCTCGATAACAAAGGTGAGTCCCGTCTGAACTATGTGCGTGGCGAGGAAATTAGCGGTTTTCGTAAACGAGCTTCTGCACTGGGCGATATCATACGTTCAAGCCCGGCACTGGTTGGCGCACCGTCTTACTACTACTCAGATAACTGGGGTACTGGTGCCCCTGAAAACAGCTCGCCATATTCTTTATTTCGTGAGCAATACAGAGATCGTGATCGCGTAGTTTATGCAGGTGCAAACGACGGAATGCTGCATGCATTCGATGCCGGTAAAATTATTAATGAGGTGTACACCAACGGTACTGGTAGCGAACTGTTTGCTTACATACCTTCGATGGTATACCCGCAATTGCCCGATCTTAGCGATCCAAAATACGGCCACAAATTTTTTGTCGATGCCACACCTCGCATTAGTGATGTTTTCATCAATGGTCAATGGCGTACCATTTTAGTTGGTGGACTTGGCCGCGGTGGTCAAGGGCTATTCGCACTCGATATCACTGACCCTACTGCTATTAAAGAGAACAAGGCCGATGACATCGTTTTGTGGGAGTATTCCGATAAGCAGTCTCGAAATCTGGGATACACATACAGCCCTCCTGTTTTGGCCAGAATGGCTAACGGAAAGTGGAATGCCATTGTGGCAAATGGTTATAACAACAGCACACGTGACGTCGGTTATAAGCGCGGAAAAGGCCACTCACGGGTATTGATAATTGATCTGGAAACTGGCGATCTTGTCAAATCCTTGCGATCAAACGACAACGATTGTCAGGGTAGTCAAGCCACACCGAATGGCATGGCTGAACCAACCGCCGTCGATCTGGACGGCGATAAGATCGTCGACACCATTTACGCTGGTGATTTATATGGATGCGTCTACCGATTCGATGTCAGTGATCATCGACCAAATAAATGGGTCAAAGGAACGGTAGTACATAAATCGGTAGATTCAGCAGGTGAACGTGCAGCGATTACTTCAGGTGTTGTCGTGGGTTCACACCCGACCGGCCAAGGGGTGATGCTGTATTTCGGAACCGGAAAGTATCTCGAGCCATCCGACCAACTTGGCGCAAGCACAGCGCATCGTATTTACGGTATTTGGGACAAGCTTGATGGTAGTAATACTGCTGCCAGCACGCGCTTATCATCCGGTGGTTTGCTCGAGCAGTACATATTGAAAGAAGAGACGCGCAGTGCTGACACTGACGGCGACGGGGTAGCTGATACCAGTCTTCAAGTCCGGGAAACATCTCAGGAACTCATTGATTGGTCAAAGCATGCTGGCTGGTACATGGATTTGGCATACAACTCGCCCAAGGGAGAGCAAGTGGTTGCAACTCCGGTTCTGCGAGATGGAAAAGTGCTCGTAAACACGCACATCCCTGTTGGTAACGAGTGTGTACCTGAACAACAAGGCTGGCTGATGGTTTTCGATGCACGAAGTGGTGCTATGTTGCCTGAGTCGACCATTGATCTTGATGGTGACGGTAAACTGGATGATGGTCCTTTGGGCGGCGTTCAAAACCTGACTAACCCGTTTGCATCACCGACGGTAGTGTCAGGTGAGAACAACGATTTTCTGCTTTCACAGAATGCCACCGGTTCTGAGGCAACATCAACTGCGCTGAAGACGTCTATCACTGATGGTCGTTTAACGTGGCGCGAGTTGGAACCTTAGTGCAAGCAAAAAAATAGATTAGCGTGGTGGTTAGGATTGGACGCCTAACCGCAGCTCGATTTTGCCGACGACCCGATAGCCGTGATTCAGTA
>CALJNA010000040.1 GCA_937981955.1 uncultured Granulosicoccaceae bacterium | reverse complement strand
TTAATGCCGCATAGGCAGCGGAGAAAATATTTATATGGTTGTAGCGTAGAGAAGCTTTATCGAACACGGCTTGTCGAATTAATCCACCACCTACACCGGTCAGTACTCCCATTAAGAAACAGACCAGTAGGTTACATTCCGCATTAAGAGCCGCGCTCACACCGACGACTATAAAAGTTGCTGTTGCAAATGAATCGGCTGGCTTAGTCAATATTTTTGTAACGCGATTTTTGTGCTGAAACAGATAGGCAATTAAAATGGCCGTTAGCACGACCAAAACAAAGGCCGGTGTTTCCAACCAGAACAGAGTGTTACTGCCCAGAATAAACTCGCGCGTTGTACCTCCACCAGTAGAAGCGATCATTGCTGACAGGGATACACCAACCAGGCTTAATTTGCTACGCAGCGCCATCGATGCCGCCGCACCTGCGAAGCACGCAGTTGATAACAAATCCAGAATAAGCAACACGTTACAGCTCCCTTTCAACCATGAGGGAAAGGTTAGCTTCAGGGGAGTGCTCTTAAAATACCGTTGTTGCTGGATTTCCAGCGTACACCATTTGAGGTACGCTGCCAGACTGGATGATGTGCTGCTACTTTAGAGCTAGTTAGTTTGGGCTGATTCCGCGATACGCGGTATCAATTCCTCAAATTTCTGAAAGAAAAGCAGCTGACCGGCGTCCTCCATTACATCGATATCAATCCATGGGAACGTTTCGCGGTACGCCGCTATGGTGGACGGATCGCCAAGCGGATCTTGCGAGCCGCTCACATACCAGGCGGGTATGTGCTGAGTGGCATGCACAAGGTCACTCCAATCGGTCTCGCTGGCAAATAGTTCTTTTGCATACGCAAAAGCAGCATGCTTATTCCGACTTAGAGTGATTTGAGAGCTGTCGTTTAAGGTTTCAGCAATTTCAGGATTGCTGATGGTATCAAGATCAGCAGGAGAGTTGCGATGTACGTTTCTGAACATCTGCTCACCCCCTATTTTCTGTCCCAGAGTAAAAGCCGCTTTAGCGGAAAAATAAAGTAAGTGAGGAGCATGCCGTGCCGTGGATAGTAGGAACCGGTGCCATTTTCCCATTCCATTGTATTGAATATCGGACGATAGCGGCAGGCGCGGCCCGAGGCCTATGAGGTTTTTTATACGTTCGGGGTAATGCTTGACTACATCCATACCAAAGATCAGATCATTCCCTTGAGCCACATACGTGCATCTGTCAATGCCAAGATAATCCAGTAAAGCGATGGTGTCCTCACGCGTTATCTTAAGAATATCAGCACTTTTATCTACAGCATCACTGTCTCCGAAACCAGACCTAATCGGCGTAATGATCTTTAATCGATGCTTGGCTGCCAATTGCAAGGCAGCAGGTGGCCATCGCATGAGTCCGTACCCCATGTGAGTAAAGACTAGAGCATGACCGTCACCCGAACCCTGAACGAGAAAATCCAGCCGCCGACCATCGTTCAGAGTCAATGATTGTATTTGCGCGTAATGCTCAGACGGAATGTTGGCTTCCACAGAAACGTTTTGGCCAGGCAACCCAACCAGCGGCGAGCGTTTGACTATTTCCATTAAGGACATCGTTACGCGAATCAACTCGGATTGGGAATGGGTACGCGTCTTGGCGAGTACAGACTTCACTTGTGTACGCACGGTACCAAGCGAACGATTTCGGTCTTTGGCAATGCTTTTTGGTGAACCACCTTCAACCAGAGCCCTGACTATGTCCCTCTCAGTAGCGGTAAGCTTGAATACTTCATTTAATGTTTGATCGAGTGCGAGAGGCCAGCTAACGTCTGTAGACACCAGCAATGCATAACCTCGACGACCGGCAACTTCAAGCTGATCATCAATATCTAAATCAAGCCAATGAATGTGCATTAGCGTTGGCGGTTGCTGTCCGTCATCAGCAGAGCGCGCTTTAAGCGATACAAGAACGCCTTTGCCTGAACGCTCCCTGAGTACTTTTCGAAGCGTGGTAAATAGCTCATCGACATCGTCCTCATCGAAAGGCAGCGAATCGAGCGAGTCGTTGACATTCACACAAAAGGCGCCTTTCGCATGCTGATTAGCTTCCACGACCTGCAACGCGGAGTTAACCAATAGTGCCGGTGTTGCATCAAATGATGCCAAAGCGCGCTCTGTCGCACTGCCAGTGTCGACATCTTTAGAACGATCAAGAAATTCTTCTGCTCGAGATAGGTGCGATTCAAGCAGCGCGCTAAGAGCTCCAATTTGCGCAAGCTCGGCTGGACCACCGGAGTTACCAGTTGCTGCTGATTCCAGTCGATCAATGAAACCGTCAAGGTTGCCGGGGTCGAGCGCTATATCGTAGATATAGCTGATGATCTGTTGCTCACTGAGTTCTGCACTACTTTTAGCATCGGCTTTAGCGGACATAGCGAGCTGTGTAGCCTTGTTACGACCTGACGAAGCACTATACGTTTGTGTCTGAGATGAAACAATTAACCAAATAGCTTACTTGCAACCAACCATATTCAGTAATGAACCAGAACTGCATCCATCCGACCACAGTATGATTCGAGCACGAGCAGGAATTGCTAAAATCACAATGGAATGTCTACCCTAGCCAAAACAGAACCTCAGTACTGGTTGCATAACTCGCGATGGCTTTTTGTCGGCGGCTCTGTGATTGCGGCCATCGTTGCATTGATGGCTGAGGGGCCAGGAGACTTCATCGGCCTGATATTACTGTGTATCTGCGTAGGCGCTATTTGTGCCTGGAGCCTGAGTGGTAAACCCACACTCTACTGGACAGTATTAGTCATTTTCGTCGCGCTGTTGATTCTCGGCTGGACGGTTGAAGACCCCGAACCCGCGCTGTTTCAATCCATTTTAATTACCGCAGCGGTAGGATGGCGTGTTAATCGACTCGCAATCTCACTGGCACTTTTAACCATGCTTGTACTACTACCATGGCTTGGTACTCTGGGACCAAACTATGCAAATTGGGGGTGGTGGAACTGGAGCGTTGGCACCGCCTTCACCTGGAGTCTTGGCCGTGTCATTCGGCTGCTGGAAAAAACACTGGTTGAACTAACCGACGCACGTGCACAACTTATCGACAGTGCGGCAAGAGAGGAGCGCTTACGCATATCACGCGATGTGCACGATTTAGTCGGTCATTCTTTAACAGCGATGTTATTAAATATTCGCGCAGCACAGCGCACTATGGATACCGACAAGACACTGGCCAGGCAAGCATTAACTGATGCAGAACGCGTGGGTACCACAGGGATATCAGAAATTAGAACCGTATTGGTAGACATACGAAACGCACATGAAGAAGATGCCGCACAGACTGAATCACTGGCAAGCTTACCCGATGGTGAGAACATTCTGCGACTATTGCAGCAGCAATCTCATATTAATGTTACCCACAGCGGGGATGTAGCATCGCTGCAGGGACCGATTGCTATTTCTGTATATCGTTTGCTGCAAGAGTGCATTACCAACTGCTCCAAATACGCATCACCAGGCTCAGCCGTGATAAACCTGGAGGTTGAACCGAACGAAATCTTACTGAGTTCAAGCAACGCGTTAGTAGCGGGTAGTCAATCACCACCGTCACTATCGGATAAAACACTAGGTCTTATCAGCATGCGAGAACGCGTCGGCAGTCTGGGCGGTACGTTCACTGCCGGTGTTGAAGGCACTCAATGGAAGGTTAACTGTCAGATACCACGCCATGATTAAAGTTCTTCTGGTAGATGATCAGGCGCTGGTTCGAAAAGGCCTGTTGCGCATACTCAATCAGGAACCGGACATTAACGTGATTGGCGAATGTGAGGACGGCGATGAGGTGGTTGCCACAGCGAGTCAATTGAATCCAGACATCGTACTTATGGATGTGCGCATGAAACGCACGGACGGCATAAGTGCAACGCGGGACTTGATAGAACATAACTGCTTAGCGCCAGTAATGATGTTAACCACTTTTGGCAACGAAGACGTATTACGCGACGCATTAGCCGCCGGTGCTGCAGGCTTTGTTCTAAAAGATGCATCAACTGATGATCTGATAAGGGCCACCAGAGTAATTGCATCAGGTGGAGCATGGCTTGACCCGGCAATTACCAATAAAGTACTCGACCATTATCGCCGACTGCACCCAATGCGTAACGAAACCAGCTCAGATGCAGACGCACTAACAGCCCGGGAACACGAGGTTTTACTTCTTATCGCTGAAGGACTGACCAATCAGGAAATTGCCAAACAGCTGTTTGTTGGCGAAGCTACAGTCAAAACCCATATTTCGCATATATTCAGCAAACTCGGTACACGTGACCGAGCAGCAGCAATCGTCTATGCCTACGATCACGGTATTGTTATACCCAGACGTTAACCCAACCACCCTAAAAACGGCCTACCACTTTTTGCCTGGAAATATACATAAAACAATAATCCACAATAGAGTAGTGAAAGCATTGCAGCAAACAGGCGCGGGGTATTAGCAACGCGTTTTGGCAAGCCGAAGAGCGCGGCAAGTGGAATAAATTGCATTGCATGCAGAGAGAAAAAATGCGCCACACGTAAATCCCCGCCGTCTCTAGACCAGCCGAATAAAAACATACCCTGCTTATCGGACGCTGTCCCGCCTATCCAGTGAGAGTCCATAGAGGCCAGTTCGCCAGCCATAATCACAGTAAAGATGAAACTGATTGTTAGAGATAACACAACCGCATAACGAAAGTACGCCGCTAATGGCGACTGCCTGTTTATTGCTATTAGTACGGCATAAACGATGGCACCCGTAGTAAACAGTACAGACACCACACCCATAATCGAATACATGGGTGCCAATACAGGGTGTTCACGATTGTAATGAGCAGGCTCACCGATAAGTGCTGCTCCGTAAAGCCAGGGCAGCATAAACACTAGTGTGCCGCACAGAACAAATACGTAGATTCGGTAGCTTAAGCGCGACATAACCGATCGATTAATCCATCCCGCAAACCAGGTTAACGTGCCAAGATACAAAACGATAGACACATTAAATTTAAGCGGCTTTGTCCAGATATTGATTCCGTTTAAAGTCCGCTGGTCAAGAATACTAGCTACCATCAACAACGGAATTATTGACAAGACCAACAAGGTTGTTCGAGCCAATAACGGCTCCCGCCAGTACCATTGTCCAACCCATGTCCTGTTAAACGTTTTTTCATTTGAAAATGTACTGAGCAACATCACCTTCGATTCCCTGATCTTTTCTCAAGTTGTACGATCATAATCTGCTCATCGCAGCTTCAACACATCACACTCAGCACTGATTTTCATCTCATACCAGGGTATGACATTGTCCGGCTCGGCTAATACGCATACCATTCAAACACACGACCTGTGCTTCAATCCATAACACGCAAATCGATTAATGCCAATGTATTGGTGAACTTACGTATCAACCGCACATCTGTATCACTCGATTCTGATAGCCAAGTTATATATTGAGCACGGTGCTGCTTTGTTAAGCACGAACTGATTACGATGACTCAGTTCTCTCAACGTAGTGTCATACCTGAAGTGTCCTCTGTAATTGAGAGGACACTTGTTAGAACGACACATGACGCCAAGTCGGAAAACCTAAAACATAATTAGAATCGAATACCAAGACCTATTCCAAATGTCAGTGGCTCATAGCTCAAACCACTTACTTGCCCTGTACTCACTTCACCATTTAAAGTCAGGTCCGTTAGAGCGGTGTAACGAATTTCACTGGTCAAGTAAATACGGTCGTTTAAGTCAAAATCAAGGCCCGCCATAAGCTGTACGCCAATGGAACCCGAGTCAGAAAACGAATTTTCGCTGGTATTGCTATTACTATCCAGATCAATCTCCTGCACCCAATTTAGCCCACCTCCTAACCATGGCGTTAACCTATGCGGTTTAAAAAAGGCATAACGACCATTTACGTAAAATGTATTTGATGCATAATTACCATCATTGAACAACTCACCATTACTGTCCGTCGCTGTTGAATCATTACTTCGGTATTCCCAGCCAAATTCCGATATCCAAGGCGTGTCGGAATACTCATATCGCACGCTAATTCCGGCAGTAAACCCAGAACCGATGTCTAAGCTGAAATCACCATCAGCAATATTTGCAGAACCTGTCACACGAGCTGATTGATCACCCAATGAGCTAACACCAACATAGGGCACAACCGACCACGAATTTTCATTTGACCAAGCGTTAACACCGTAAGTCGAAGCACATGTACAGATTAGAGAAAGCGCCATTGAGCTCAATTGTTTTTGTATTTTCATTTTATTCATCTCCAATTATCTGTTTCAGGGCAAGGTTGGTATGATCAGCCGGAAAGGATTATCTTGAGTACTAAGCAAATCGATGTTTCCCGATCGATACTCATTTGCAGTAAAACTTGAACCACCAACTTGAGGATTTAAATTCCAGGCGGGAAAATTACTGGCGGCTATTTCGATTTGTATTCGACTACCGGCCGAGAGTTTATGAGCGATGTTCCCAAGTGAAATTGACAGGGGTACCACCTGCCCGGGAACCAGGTCCATTGGGGTTAAAGAATTACCGCTAAATCGAGCTCTTTGCATCCCTTCCAAAATCAGCACTCGCCTGCCATCTGCTGTGACTTCAATGAGGCGCACATGGATATCAGCATCGGCAACATCAGCAGATATCTTAGTATCCAATTTCACTTCACCTGCAATTGTCAAATCTGTTTCGTTGATCGCGGCGGTAAATACAAGTTTGACGTTATCAGTGGTTAGCGGTGCCTGTTCAGCGATGCCAGCATCAATCACTAAATGCCTGCCACCGAATCCGGATTGAGGTGATAGTGGGTCAGAGAACAGAGAGAAACTGAACGTCTGATCATTCAGGGTTTCCGACAAACCACCCGTTTCGTCCAGGTAGTACACTCGATCAACATTAAGTGGTGGCCAGCTATCAGCACCGACCAGTTGAAGTGATGGCTTTTCAATAGACTCTACTGACTGCACAGCATATTGGACTGTGGGTGTGTTGTCGCCGGTAACATCTTTGAGATGCCGATCAAACCAATCCAGCATTGGTAAGTATGGCCATGAAGTTGCATCATCTATTTCATAATGCGAACCGTCGAGCACCAGTAGCCGCTGTTCGGAAATTCCGGTGGACAAGGCTTGAAAATCGCCTAATGTACATTCGGCAAAGATATCCTGCCACATTGCCACGTGCATTCCTGGCACGGTCGTCTGGCCACGCGTATCGAAATAACTATTCAGCTCACCTCTTGAACTTTCATCCAGCACGTATCGCCATTGCGGCAAAAGTGTTGATACCCCAGGGTAGTTAATCAACGGTTGTTTGGTAAAGGCTCCAAATTGATCAGCCATATCATCACCAAACAAAGCACCTAGCGATGCCATAACCTCAGCTTCAGCTGATTCAATGGCCTCTTCACCGATCGAAAGCGACGCCAGGTGTTCCGCTCCAAGCTCAAGAGACTGACCGAGCATAAACGGCAGGAAAGCTTCGAGTTTTAATCCACCATGATCAGGCAAAATTGCAGAATTCCAGATATCACCACAACTCACCTGCACAAAAGTCGCATCAAGCCCTAGTGGATTTTCAGCAGCAAGTAAGTGCACTGCAAAACCTGCAGCTGAATCACCCATTGCGCCAACTCGACCATTACTCCAACTTTGTGTTCGTATCCATTCAACAGCATCCACACCGTCTTCGCGTTCAGCTGAAAACAATTCGTTTATGCCACCTGACGACTGAGTACCACGCAGATTCTGAAAAACAACCGCATACCCTCGATCCAGAACTGGTTGCCATGCGGCGCGGGTCTGGACCAGCTCTTCGTCATCCTCAGTATTCGTTTCATCCTCAGTCTCACCATCGCCATCGCCATCGCCATCGCCGTCCGAGTCTTCACTATCAGCAGGCGCCAAACCACCAATGGGCAAAGTAGGTAGGTCGTAAGGTGTGCGGAGTAGTAGTGTGGGAACTCCATCCTCCGGAATATCGTTTGGCAACAGAATCTCGGTGTAGAGATCTACACCATCTCGCATAGTTACTGACGACACAATAAGTTCAAAACCTGAATCAGATTCCACGCTATTTAAATTGGAGCTTGTACTGTTACTTGTGCTGCACCCAAATAGTGCGATTGTCATAACACTGACGGCCAAGGCAAACGGCCGGAGCTGATTCTTGACCGGCGACTGAAAGGTGCGTGCATCGCTTAGTGATGATGTGTTCATTTTGCTTCCTCGCTTAGGTTGAGTCTTTACTTTCGACACCTCCCAACGATTCGTCAGCCACTGTTACACCAAGGGTTAATGCACTGCATTAGTGGCACTGCCGCCTGACACAAACGGTAATTCGCTCAGAAGGCAATTGCAGCGGTGGTACACAGCTGGCTTACACAGTTATGCTTAACCAAAACAATCGCTTAGGTATTAACATTGCCATCCGTTCGGCAGATAAACCGTTTGTGCAAGGGCTCTACCGCTCATGCACTTCGCTGTTTTTTCAGTCAGCTTTGCGCGGTAAACTGCCACGCAGACACTACAAAATGGTTTGACCTATGTTAGATAGCTCCGGTAGAAGAGCTTTAAGAGCCAACGGCACTGTTCTGGATTTGTTGCCGATTGGCCAGGCCGTTGGCATAACAGGTTTGCTGCTCGTAGCGTTGTTCACGTTGATAAGACCTGAAGCCAGCATGGGATTGAGTGCGCCCGGCAGGTTACTATTCTGGACATTGCATGTAGGGCTTGGTTTAGCGTCGATTTGGTTGGCAAGTCGATGGCTGGCCAGCGGCCTGCGACTACCACACGGAACCCTTTCTCGTGTTTTATTAACAGGCTTCGCAGGGATAGCATTAGCAGCGCCAGGGTATGTGGCACTTGACCAATTATTTGCCCCCTATCAGATAGACCAAGCATCTGAAGAAAGTGCAGCCTCACTGGTCGCCACGCTTATTAAAGAGACAGTCGAAATTAGCCCTTGGTTCATGGCGTCGTGGTTACTCATTAACTTGCCGGTATTACTTCCCAGACCAACCTTGCCAGTACAAACTGACGATACGGTGCGTCATACACCAGCAATATCAGATGACATACAAAAGGAAAAAAAAGAAGAACGAGCAGACAGCATTTTTGCGGCTAACCATATAGAAAGTATATCTTCAAATTCCCAAAAACAAACCGATAATATCGTTGGCCAAATTGAACATTCAACAGCCGTTCAATCAGCGCAACAACCAATAGCAGATCGATTCTTATCTACGCTACCTGGCATTCTTGGAAAAGACGTTATTGCAGTTTCCAGCGACTTACATTACCTAAATGTGTGGACCCAAGCAGGCAGAGCAACTGTGTTGGGAAATTTGCGAGATGTAGTGGAAGAGCTAAACGACATCGGTATGCAGGTGCATCGATCACATTGGATAGCATACAGTCACGTGCGGCGTATCGTTGGTACTGCGAGTAACGGCAACTGCATATTATCAAATGAACTAAGAATACCCATCAGCCGACGACGATGGAAAGAAGTACGAGAGCAATTTGGTCGCGGAGTAGTTCTTACAAGCGAGAACATATTGGATATTGATTCAGATTAAATCGCATATTCTCATACAGTACTTACATCACGGCCTGCACAAGAATCAAATGATTCAACCATCCGCACCTAAGATGTATCTACTTTCGCATAATGCCCAGATCTTTCTAAACCCTCAGTACAGATAAACCGCTCCAGCACCTTCACGGGTTGAGGAGACCGCCAATGACTCACCGTCGGAACTTAAGCTGACAAAGAAGCCATATCCACCGTCTTCGTTGTCAACGCTTGGTTTAATATAAGATTCTTGTTTCCACTCAGTATCGTTGGTAAATACATACACAGCACCGCTGCCTGGCACCGAATTGTCGTTTTGGTTCCCATTGATGCCTAAAGCAGAACTACCTTCACCGCTTGCACTAATGGCCAGCACATCACCCGCAGCATTAAGCGATATCCAGCTGCCAAACATATCACTCTCATCTGCGTTGCCGCTTTTAATGTACGCCTGCTGCTGCCATTCCCCACCGCCGTTTGTGAACACGTATGCAGCGCCAGAGAGCGGTGCATTATTGTCATTCTGATTACCATCAATGCCAGTCGCTGAACTGGATTCCCATCTTGCACCAACAGCCAATACACTGCCATCAGCATTTAGAGCCACCGATGAAGCGAAATCATCATCAGCTGCCGCATTGCTGGCTTTGATATAAGCCCGTTGTTCCCAGTTACCGGCATTATTGGAAAATACATAAACAGCACCTGCTCCTGACGCCGAATTGTTATTTTGATTGCCATTGATGCCTGTAGCTGCACTGGATTCTCCATTTGCGGCTACTGCCAGAACAGTACCGTCTCCGCTTATAGCCACTTTCCCTCCGAAGCCATCACCTTCATCGGTATTGCTGGCCTTAATATAGGCATGTTGCTGCCAGCTTTCATTACTTCTGGTAAACATATATACAGCGCCAGAACTTTCGGCCGAATTGTCGATCTTAAGGCCGTTTATGCCTGTGGCCGAACTATCCTCACCACTTGCTCCAACTGCAAGTGTGTTTCCGTCAGAACTCAAACTGACACTGCTGCCAAAATTATCGCCCTCTTCTGCATTGTCAGCTTTAATGTATGCCTGCTCACGCCAGATACGATTTGTACGCACAAATACATAAGCAGCACCCCATCGGCCTGTTGTGAGATTTTCTACTTCGCTGTTAATCCCTGTTACCGCATTCCTGTCGGACCTTGCACCAATGGCCAGGGTATTTCCATCCTCACTAAAACTCATTGTATATCCGAAAAACGTATCGATCGTATCGTGCCGAGGTGACAAATAAGCTTGTTTTTGCCAGACGCCGTCAATTCTCTCCAGCACATACACACCTTGATAATAATGCAGGTTTTGGTAATCATTATATTTTTTCTCTGAAACGCCAACCGCCATCGAATTCCCGTCGCCACTTAGGATGACAGAAACACCAAAGTATTCCAGTGTGAAGAAAACATTGGGAAATGAATCTGGAAAGTCATCTACGTCAGGCTTAACAATGCCTGCAGCTGTATGCAGAATATCAGGCACCATCTGTTCGTCAGAGTCAACGCAGCCGCTAGTGTTGCACGCTTGCACAATGTAGCGAGCATTCGGTCTTTTAAAAAGTGCTACCCGGTGATCATAAGCACGTTCTGATGCTGGAAGGTCATCGCCAATTTGAAGGTAGCCGGAAGTGCCATCCGGGTTTTCCAACACACGGTAAAAGTCTGCCGCTTCGGATTCATTCCACTGTAAACGAAACGTTTTTTCAGGCACCAATTCGAGCGTAGCTTGCACTGCCTCTGGCACATCGGCACCTTGAGGATTTCGGCCTGACAACAACTCATCAAGATTGCTTATACCGTCACCGTCGGTATCAAAAATTTGGCTATCGAAATCGTCTGCTTCTACTCGAATCGTAAAAGCCGAACCTGTTTCAGCAGTGAATGCAGTTTCATACCGAGCCAGCGGTATGTCACCATTTCGATCACTGAATGAAATAGTGACCGCATGTTCCATTCCTACCAGGAAATTTTCGGATACTGTCCACGACTCATCGCTTATCCAATTGGCATTTGTCTCATTTTGATCAGACATCAAGCGAACCTGCAAGGCATTGGACACATACACAGGAACGGTAATCTCAAAAGTGACGCTGACCGAGACGGGTGTTTGGGTGTTAGGTACTGTTGGATCAGGTTCTGAAACAATGGCTGTAGTTTCGGACTCTGTATTGGAATCCAACTCAGCATCAGATCCAGTATCGGTATCGGCAGGAACAAGCATGGTCGCATTGGAGGAAGTGGCGTCATCCGCCATGGCGTCTGACGTACTTTGGTCCGCAGACACGTTTTCATCTTCGCTTATGACATCAGTAGTATCACTCGACAGCTGTGAATTACTGGACTCTGAGCAGCCAGAGATAAATAAAGCGGCAAGCAATAATGAGATAGCAAGCTTGCCTGAGTTGTTTCTATTTGTGCGCACAATGAACCTGAAAGTGTATTCCAGAGAGCATTATAGGTGGCTGGACGTAAAGTGAATGTCTGATATTAAAACAATCGTGCCGGTAGTAATACCAGACAGCACGCATTGCGATGAACTTAACAACATCAACGTAGCTTGTAGCCAGCAACAAACGGCTAGGCAGTTAGACCAAACTCTGGTCAATATGTTGTGGCTAAACCGCTTCTGCTTTACCTATATCCCAATATAATCCTGCCATGATCTCCATCGCATTGCGACAAAGAGGTAACAACACGTGTTCATCCGGGGCATGTTGTGAACAGCCAGTGTACGAGTGAGGCACCCAGATAGCTGGTACACCAAGTAAATCCGTGAATAGATCATTGCAGATAGACCCACCCATACTCGGCAACACAACAGGTGCGGACTGGTTAGTCTGTTGCAGCGATTTTTTAACTCGCTCAACCCAGGGGTCATCAGGCTCAGTGCGCGCTGCTGGAAAAGATGCACCGTTGTGTTTGGGATTGGCGTCTATCTCAATCATGTCAAAGCCATTTTGATCAAGATGATCTCGCAGCGCAGATAGGATGCGATCGCTTTCGGGTACAGCAAAATAGCGAAGTTGACAATGCGCACGAGCACTCGGGGAAATCGCGTTTACCGGTTTATCCGGATTGCCCGACGTTAAAGCCAACACGGCAAAGCTATTGCCGCTGTACACTTTTTCGGCCGGAGTGAGCCCAGGCGCACCCCATTCCGGATCGATCTCGGGCGCACCGTCGCCGCCAGATACTTCAACTCCAACTAGCGCCGCTTGCACTGCCTTCGAACGTTCAGGTGTAAGCCAATCTTTAATTTGTATCTGACCTTTTTCATTCGCAATGCTTGCAAGGGCATTGGCCAGGATGATTGCCGGATCTGCAATCAATCCACCCCAGTTACCGGAATGGTGCGCACCATCTCTAAGATTAATAGCAAGATCAAAATTTATAGCACCACGAGAACCGAGCGTTAACGTAGGCTGCTCAGGCATAACACGCGGGCCATCGGACGCAATAAATACATCAGCAGCGAAGTCACGTTTGTTCCGGGTAATGATTTCACGAAGCCCCGGAGATCCTGTCTCTTCTCCCATCTCTATAATGAAGCGCGCGTTAAACCCTAATAGCCCACGCTCTTCAAGCACACATCTGAGCGCTGCCATATTGATGGTGTGTTGTGCTTTGTTGTCGGCGGTTCCCCTGCCATAAAGCCTGTTTTGTTCGCGCTTCAGTTGCCATGGACCCTCGCCTTTTTGCCACTGATCATCCTGGCCCAGGATAACGTCACCGTGGCCGTAACCCAACACGGTTGGCAAGCGCTCGTCTTCGATTCGCCTGGCCAGCAAAACCGGGCCACAACCAGCTACCGGATTGTCAAAAAGCTTACAGTTAAATCCGATTTGCTCGAAGGCGGGGATCATCTGCGAATCAAGATACGCTCGCAATTCCCCTACATTATTGGGAATTTGACTTTCGGATTTAATCGCTACCCTTTGCGCTAATTCAGACTCAAACAGGCCATCGTCGATATAGTGTTGCGCTCTGGCAATAGCAGACAATCGATCTCCTGACATGTAAAACCTCTTATTGCAAGAGCAATACGTACTCTTATGGGCGTAGAAGATTGAAAGTAGTTATGCGGAATCAATAACATGATAAATCAAGCTTGACGCTGTTTAACCGTTTGAAAAATATCACCAAACACAGAATTGCCGTTAGCATCTGACATATATATTTTGACCGTGTCACCAAACTGCATAAACGCTGTGGACGGTTTTCCATCGTTAATCGTTTCTATCATACGGATTTCTGCAATACAAGAATATCCCACACCGCCCTGCTCTATCGACTTACTTGGCTCACCGTCCACTTTGTTACTGACCGTACCAGAACCGATGATCGTACCGGCACCGAGCGAACGTGACTTACTCGCATGACTGATCAAAGTTGGAAAATCAAACGTCATATCAATACCTGCATTGGCTTTTCCAAAGGGTTTGTCGTTATAGTCAACATTCAGGGGCAAATGGAGCTTTCCACCAACCCAAGCATCACCAAGCTCGTCGGGAGTCACGGCTACCGGCGAAAAGGCCGATGATGGTTTGCTTTGGAAAAAGCCGAAGCCTTTTCCTAATTCTGCAGGGATGAGTGCCCGCAGCGACACGTCATTAACCAGCATTAGCAAACGGATACTCGTGCTGGCTTGTTCACGGGTGGCACCAAATGGCACATCACCGGTTATCACAGCGACTTCGCCTTCCATGTCAATGCCCCAGTCGGTGGTGGGCATTTCAATATCATCGCGTGGCCCTAAAAACGTATCCGAGCCACCCTGATACATGAGTGGGTCTGTCCAGAAACTCTCGGGCACCTCAGCACCGCGCGCCTTCCTGACCAACTCCACGTGATTCACATACGCAGATCCGTCAGCCCATTGATACGCTCTGGGAAGCGGAGATTCGACCGCCGACTGATCAAAGTTTTCTCCTATATTCGGTTCACTGTTTAGCTGATTTGATAAAGCCTGTAATTTGGGAGCAGCATTTTCCCAATCATCAAGTGCTACTTGCAGTGTTGGGGCAATATCCTCTGCCGAGACATACCGGCTTAAATCAGTGGAAACAACCACCAATTGCCCATCTCTACTTGAACTACGTTTAGTCGCTAGTTTCATGGTTCTTTGATATCGTTTAAGCAGCCTTGTTATGCTGTTGAGAATGTAAGATCAAACCTGTTTAGGGAAGCGGCGCTTAAGATCACGCCAGCAATCGACATAGTCATCTTGCAAGCCCGCTAGTTGACTCGCGTATTGAGTGACTTTCTGGGCGTATCGTGTTTCGAACATGAAGGCCATTGTATTGTCTAGCTTCACGGGGGCCAAGGCTGCAGTTGAAGCCTTATCGAATCCGAAGGCATCTGGCCCGTGTGGAAGCATTTGATTGTGTAAGCTTACACCCCCGGGAACAAATCCCTTCTCTTTTGCATCATAAGCTCCTTTAATGAGCCCCATGAATTCACTCATGATATTTCTGTGATACCAAGGCGGACGGAACGTATTTTCTGCAACCATCCAACGTGGTGGAAAGATAACAAAGTCTATGTTTGCTGTTCCTGCTTGCTCAGTCGGCGAAGTCAGCACCGTGAATATCGAGGGATCTGGATGATCGAAAGCTATGGCCCCAACAGGAGAAAAAGTGGAGAGGTCGTACTTATAAGGTGCGTAATTGCCATGCCAAGCCACAACATCTAAAGGCGAATGGCCAATCTGAGTTCGATGAAACTCACCGCTCCATTTATAAATTACCTGACAATTAACTTCCTTGTCTTCATATGCTGCTACGGGTGTCTTAAAATCGCGCGGATTGGCTAAACAGTTCGCGCCGATAGGACCGCGCTCAGGCAAGGTCAATGGCGCTCCATAGTTCTCACACAAATAGCCTCTTGCAGTGTCATTCAGGCAATCGGCCCGAAACATCATGCCGCGTGGCACAACAGCAATCTCGCCTGGCGATACTGACAGACAACCGAGTTCGGTAAATAATTGTAAGTCGCCCTGTTGAGGCACAAACAACAGTTCACCATCGGCATTGCACAAATAGGTATCAGCATCGTTCGAATTAAAGTCGTATATGTGAGCCGCCATTCCCGTTTGTGTTTGCACATCACCTGCCGTGGTCATGGTATTAACCCCATGCACAAACGTTGTCTCTGTTGCCGCTGCGGGGATGGGGTCCCAACGATACTGACCTAACGGCAATAAGGAAGGTCCACGATGCGGTGCCGATTGCCACTGCACAAGGTCGATTGACTCGAATCGATTGGTATGCAGCACGCTTGGTCGAATTCGATAGAGCCAAGAACGTTCGTTCTGCCCTCTGGGCGCAGTAAACGCTGAGCCGGAAAGCTGCTCTGCGTACAAGCCGAAAGCACAGTTTTGTGGACTGTTCTGACCTTGCGGTAACGCACCTGCCAGGGCTTCAGTTTCAAAATCGTTGCCGAAGCCAGATTGATATTCGAGAATCATTGTCGCCCTTGACAGCCAATTTAGTTACAATTGTAACCATATATTTTGTAACTATCAACGCCGATGACTAAAGCCCCTGACCTTCTGGTTCTCGAACAATTCCTGCCGTTCAGGATTAGCAGACTGTCCGAATCGATCAGTTTAAAATTTGCTCAGTATTACAAACGAGAATACGGCATGACCCGGCCGGAATGGCGTGCGCTTGCCGCGCTAGGGCAACTTGGCACACTGACCAGCACGCAGATTTGCCAACATTCAAACATGCATAAAACCAAAGTGAGTCGGGCCGTCCAGGCTTTGAGTGAACGCGGTTGGTTAAAGCGGAAACGCGATGACACTGATCGACGTATCGAGTACCTACAACTAACACCGACAGGAAAAAAACGCTATTCAAAACTAGTCGGACTTGCACTCCAGTTTCAAGCTGAACTGCAATCGAGTATGAGTTCGTCTGAGCTATCGACCGTTAATAAAGCCCTGAGTATATTGGAGAAGTTAGAGATAGACGCCGATTAGGCACAACAGGAGCACGCCCTCGTTTACGCGCAATGCAAATATCCGAGACGTAAACACGCTAGACCACAATGCTGGCTCATGCCTTTTCGCTGAATTAACAGCGAATCCATTCGCCCGAAAAAAGACTGGATATCACTATTTTACTCGAACCATTCCTTAAACAAATCGATACATTGCCTAAATCCATTTTCAAAATCTCCATCACCTGGATGGAACACACTTTCCAAAGAGATAACACCATCGTAGTTGTCAGCTCTTAGTGCTTCAGCCATAGGTACAAAATGATCGGCAAGCTGACCTTGACCTAATTGTCGGACTTCAAGTAATGCACGTGGTGTATCCACCTGAACATCTTTAATATGAATATGACCAAGGTAGCCATCTTTAACTTCGTCATAGCCATCAGGATAGGCTCGTTCATGACACCAACAATTATTAGCAGGATCCCACAGCACCTTGAGCACATCTTTCGCGTCCAAATCATCGATCAACTTACGTGCCGTGTAATTTGAGTTAACCATCGTCCCATTACCTGTTTCAACCACTAATGTCACACCTTCTGCTCGTGCCAGCTCACAAGCAGGAGCAATTAGTGGTGGTAATGAATCCCAGGCACCATGCGCCACGTTCCATTTTTCAGCACCATTTAAACCCCATAGTATTTGCTCTTTTTTACTCGACATGATACGAACTAACGGGGAATCGAGTTCGTGCGCCATATCTATTACTCGCTTTAGAGAATCCATGTGCTTTGTGTGCAATTCATCTCCCGGTTTGTTAGCGGAGGTCATGCCAGCAAAAATATGGCGAGATAAACATGAAACCGGTTTGCCACGATCACTCAGCAACGACTTTATTTCACGAACTTCTTCAGCGCTATGATCTCCCACTTCCTTTTCACCCACAAATTGGAGCTCTGCGTATTCCAGATTGAATTCATCCATCACATCAACGGTGTGTTTTAGGTCGCGACTTATTCCGTCACAAATAACGCCAAGTTTCATAATCAGTTTCCAAAGTAGTAATTAACGACGCAATTCATCGCCTATAATATGTTCCAGCACTTTTGTCACCACCCAATTATCACCATCAGGGTATTTCGTTTTTCCAGCATGAAACAATTGCATGGCCGTAGATGCAGTGTGCATAGGCACACCTAACTGCGTGGCCAAATCCAATGATATGGTTAAGTCTTTGTGCATGGTGTTTATATGACTTCCTGTGCCTTCGAATTTTCCATCCAGAATATTCTGTAATGCGGTATTGGCAACACCACACCCAGCCCCTGAACTTGAAAAAACACGGTACATGGCATCTGCATTCACTCCCGCTTTCGCTGCCAAAGTTGTGGCTTCAAAAGTTGCAGCGAATATCGAACCGATAAGCGACTGTAAACAGGCTTTCATTGTTTGCCCATCTCCAGGCTTATCGCCTACCCGATGAATAGTACCGGACACAGCTTGCATAACCGCTTCATACTCATCTAACACAGCATCATGAGCTGCTGCCATCATTGTCAACGTGCCGGTTTGCGCACCACCAAAGCCACCGGATACCGGCGTGTCAATTAAGTGAATGCCGCTCCTTTCCATTGCCCGACCAATAGCGCAAGCTTCACACGGTTTTATGGTAGCACTGAGCAAAATAGCTGAACCCACAGCCATCGTATTAATCAATCCTTGCTCACTTAAAATTACATCGGCTGCCTGATCTCCATTCATTACCATGACAAAGACCGCATCGGATTGTTTACCGATCTCAGAAACAGAGGTACATACCTGACCACCAAGACGATCAAACACATCAACCCGCTGCTGTGAAAGATCAAATCCAGTAGTTGGAAAACCCGCGGCAATTAAATTCTTAGCAAGACCACTACCCATATCCCCTAGCCCAATAACCCCTGCACGCTTCATTTCAACCCTTCCACTTAACTCAAACCATTTGACGGACGATAGCAAGCGTGGATTGATGTGGGTGACACAACAGATCGAAATCGGATAAATTGATGTAAAGACAAATCAACAAGGCCATAGCGCGCGTGCGCACTGATCAAAATTGATTTGCGATCGTATACGAATAAAGTTTTTTTGAGGTATTTTGATGTCATCTACAGACAAAAAATCACAATTTATTCCTCTACCGGCAACAATAAAAGAAATTGCACTCATGGCAGGCGTCGGCCCGGCGACTGTAGACCGCGTATTGAATAATCGAACGCATGTTCGTGAATCCACCCGACAACGTGTGTTGCAAGCCAAAGCCGCGCTAGAATCAGGTAACCTTTCGAAAAGTCGGCGCCTGCCTTGGCGCCTAAAAGCCATTCTTCCGAGTTTTGCCGGGCCCTCAACAGAGTATCTTGCACACTCACTACAAGCGTTCGGCGCTTATGGAAACGCAACAATTGAATGTGAGTTCGTCAAAAAACTCGACCCCGCATTACTTGCACGCAAACTTATCGCCTGCACCACCCAAGGGATTGATGCCGTTTTATTTCAAGCGCTGGAACATCCACGTGTTACCGCCGCAGTAGAAGTACTTGAAGACAATAAAATTCCTTCTTTAGCGCTGCTCTCTGGCTTATCCACCCCAAAAACCATTGGCACCGTTGGAATCGACAATCGCGCGGCAGGCCGCACCGCAGGCTATCTTATGGGACGACTAACGCGACAGAAAGGATTTGTTGCGGTAGTAACCGGCGGCAAACTCTATAGAGGACATGAAGACAGAGAAGTTGGATTTAGATCGGCTGTGAGAGATGAATTTAGGCACATTGGAGGCATTATTACTTTGGTTGGGCACGATGAAAAAAAAGGTACTTACGAGATAATGAAAGAAGCGCTAAACACACATTCTGAATTAGTCGGTATATACAATGTCGGTGCTGCCAACACAAGTATTGCGAAGGCTTTGCAAGACACCAATGTTGAAACCGAAATTGTATTCATTGGGCACCACCTAACTCAATCTACCAAACGCTTTCTGATTGACGGCACCATGGATATTGTGTTGCACATGAATATTCGCAACATAGCAGAACAAGCGGTAAACACTGTGCTAGCTCATCTGGAAGGGCGGTCGGTTGATACAAAACCAACGCATATTGAAGTGGTAACGCGAGAAAATTTAGTGGGCGTGGAGCTTAATGATGGCAATGGAAATATGTAATCAAGAGCGATACTTTTAGTGATCGATTCTCATTTTTTTAAACGTACATCGGTATCAGAAGGTTCCGCCACACCACTGGGGTGTTGGCAATCTTGTAGTTTGCCCATCTGACTATGAATTGACAAAACTCTAGCTTGAGTTAAACAATGGCTTGCATGAACTATGGATTGCCTCTAAATGAGCAGGTTTAGCTAAGGACGAATTACCTAAATACACTCTTGTCATCAATTCATTATCAATAAGTTGATTAAATATAGAGTGCGCATCAACTTAGCTTGTACGCACATCGGAGCGTTATGCGTTAGCGCGTTGTTGCAAGTGCTCGATAATTTCACTCGATTCATACATCCACGTAACCTCGTTATTATTTTCAATTCTCAGACAAGGTACTTTCACCCGACCACCACCTTCTTGCAGTTCTTCTCGATGTTTAATTTCTTTATTGATATCACGCAACTCAACATCAACGCCTAATGCATGAATTGCTCGGCGTGTTTTAACACAAAACGGGCAAGCTCGAAACTGATACAACGACAATCCATCAAACGCCGATTGAACACGTATTTGTTCAGTGGGCGAGCGCTGTATCGATTTAGGACGAGACACCCAATCAACAAATACAATTACGTTACCTAACGCGTTACGGACTAATTTTAACAACATCTGTATTTTTTATACCCGTGAAAATCATGGCAAACAATAACAAACCCAGTCAACGTTTGTTGATTTATCTGAACCCAAGCCATACAAACTGCTCCTCTCTTCAAACATCTCTGCCTTTCTCAAGCCAAAGCTTGTGAACCGCTTCCCAATCAGGAATCGTATTAGTTTCAAATCCGTATACCTTCCCAGTTGCAATTCTTTTATGTATTTTCATTGACTTCAAATGGGCTCCAGCTGTCAGGTAAGCTAGCATCGCTTTCCGTGATGTCCAAACACTGCGTGTGTGGTGAATACCATTCATAGTCGTTGCATCCGCCGACAGACATCCATTGGCTTTCTTCGCCTGCGACATTGCCCCGCCTGCATAACGCCAAAAAACAGGTGCATAGTAGAATTTTTTCAACTTTAACCCTGTGATAGAAACATAAACGAGATCGGTCATGAATACCTTCTTATGCAAGTGTTGGCGGCGGAAATCACGATGACCCTAGCATGCCGCTTAAGTCAATTGTTTCACCTGGCTTGGGAGTTTCTATAACACCTGTAGCGTCCGCACGCTCACCAGGCTCAGCCATCGGTTCGTCGGTTAGAGAAAAGGTGCCCCAATGCATCCCAATCGCTCGCTTGGCACCGACATCTTGCACCACTTGCAATGCTTCTTCTGGGTTCATGTGCGCGCTTTTCATAAACCAGCGTGGATCGTAAGCTCCTATTGGCACCAAGGCAAGATCAACTGTACCCAACCGATCAGCGATGGCTTTGAAGTCGTTCGAGTAACCACTATCGCCGACAAACAACGTGCGCAGGCTGGGTAAGTCAATGATAAACCCAGCCCACAGTGCTTTATTGCGATCGAAGGGGCTTCGGCTACTCCAGTGCTGGACTGGGACTGCGTGTACAGTGGTTTTGCCAACGTTAACTTTGTCCCACCAGTCAAGCTCAATAACCTGAGAGACACCCAATTTGTCGAACCATGCTTTTTGCCCTAATGGCACGTAGTAACTCGGGGGGTTCCTGGGTTGCTTGGATTGCAACGCTTTGATACTGGGTTTATCAAGGTGGTCGTAGTGGTTATGCGAGATCAACACTATATCGATAGGAGGCAACTGTTCCACGCTCATAGCAGGCGGGGTAGAGCGCTTGGGACCAGCAAAGCTCACTGGTGACGCCCGCTCGGAAAAGATAGGGTCAGTTAGAATATTAAGACCATCAACTTGTAACAAAAATGTACTGTGACCAATCCATGTCACCTGTGCCGCAGTTGGGTTAGCGAGGGTATCTAGCTGAGGTTGCACACTGGGCAATTTTAGCGGCGTTACATCCGGAGCTTCGCGCTGCCACTTGATAAGCGCACTAAAGGGTTTGGCGATGGCTTCGCCGTTTGAGTTGACAAAAGTACCGTCTTGACGGTGGTGCGCTGGTGCGTTCTTATCCAGCTCCACGTTTGATGCGCAACTGGCCAACAGGCCTGCGATGAAAATGGAAGGTCGTAGCATAAGATTATCGACGTATGAGTTGAAATAGTGGATGTGGTGTCCGTTGCCACCTGCTATTGCTTGCGCCAAGAGAAAACCAGCGGGACCTAAAAGAATGTTTTGAACGACAGACTCCCTTGATACACATCCCACCAACACTAATACGACTCAGCACAAGCACTAGATTTTTCAACGATGTTTGGAAACCCTGCCCAAATATCAGATGATCTAAAACCTGTACATCTATCAATGCTGCCGCATTAGACGCTAACAACGCTTAACCACTTCACGCTGATACACCGCGGCCGAATCAACTGTGCCAGCAGAGAGTTACAACTTTGCTGACAATCGCACTAGTTATTCCCAAGAATAGTAGTGCGATACAGAGTGACTGGTAGCATATTTCTCCATCTCAATTGGAATCACGCTCTCAGACCAATTGTCGCCAGCGAAAGCCACCAAGTCAGCCTCGCTTTCCCATTCGGAGATCATTGCGTATTCGTTTGGAGCCCACTTACTTGGTCGCAGCACAGCAAGATGAATACAACCAGATGCGCGTTCCACCATGCTTTTAGAAAGAGAGCTAAATCTAGTTTCAAATTCAGCTCTCAGATCTGCATGAATCTGAACTGTGAACACCCTTGTTATTGACATTACCGATTATTCTTCCAGTTATTTACACGGCAGCGCTTAGCGAAATCGAGCCGATCAGATTCTGGCTGAACCACACTTGAAATGCGATCAGCTACTGGCACGTTTAAGCAGGAAAAAGCGTTTGGCACTACAAGCACGTAGTTAATTATTAGGGAATACCGCACTCTATTCAAATCGTTCCTCAAACTGGGGAATAGTATCTTCGATTTCATACCACGCAGCCTTGGCGGCGGGATACGTTGCCTATCGCTGTTTACGAGCCAGGTAGTCAAGCAAGAAAGGCAGCTGTACAAGCACTTAAAAAAGCACGTCGAAAATATCGTGTCGTTGTAAACACACCTAGCCTTGCGGGTCAGCTTGCAGCTGTCGAGAGTGGTGTTACTATTGCAGTTCTCACGAGGTGCAGCACACCTGCCTCATTACAGATACTTGGTGATCGAACTGGACTGCCAACACTGCCATCCATTGCAGTAGCCCTACTTCGTAGCGCAGCCTCTCGCGGACATCTACCAACTGATGCGCTTGAGCAGGAAATGCTACGGATACTTCGGCGGAATAGTTAAGCGAATATTCACATCAAACCTCTCTCAGCCAACGACGTCTGCACACCCTGCCCTATTATCAAATGATCTAATACGCGAACATCGATCAATGCCAATGCATCTGTTAATTTTCGAGTTAGACGAACATCTGTGTCGGATGGCTCCGCTACCCCGCTCGGATGATTATGCGCAAATATTACTGCAGCTGCATTTGATGCCAGACAACTCTTAACCACCTCACGAGGATAAACCGCCGCAGAATCTATCGTGCCGATTGATAACTGTCGGTACTCCAACACGCGATGCCGATTATCTAAGAACAACCCTGCAAACACTTCATGTTGAAGACCGCTTAAATGCAAAGACAAGTACTCACGCACAAGCCCAGGGGATGTCATAACGTCGTAGTCACGCACTTCGCAATACACATGTCGACGGCTAATCTCCAACGATGCTTGCAGCAGCGCAAAGCGCGCCAAACCCATACCGGGATGTGCACAGAAGCTTTTTCTATCGGCCATTAGCACATTGCACAAGCCATCAAAATGCGTTAACAATTCACGAGCTACATCGACCGCGGAATGCCCAGGTCGACCAGACTGCAGGAACAACGCCAACAACTCTGCATCACTGAGTGAGGCAACGCCTTTTTCTAAAAGTTTTTCTCTTGGACGCTCTGAGTGAGGCCAATCTTGAATGGACATGATCATCTTCCTTGTTGATCTGAAGTTTTGTCGTCTCGTCCTGAGACTCACTCGATAGTATCACATCTTAACTCGGACACAAGCTTCATGAACGATATCTTTATTGATTAAATCTAACAACTCGTCTGATTTTCCGCTTGTTACTTTTCCAACTATTACCCGGGCTATTAGCTTCATTTAAGTTGAAAGCAACTCACGTGCAATGCTACTGCTAGTAGCCAGGTGCGTGACGAAACCACCGTTTATTGCTGCGCGTGCCGAGACCGCTCGCCCCGATCCTGCGGCAACAAGCAAGGCTGTTTCCTTGTTACGCATTTGATCGAGAGTAACCCCAATCATGCGTTCTTCTGTATCGGCAATCACTGGATTGCCATCTGCATCAATCAAACGGCCGCAAATAACACCAACCGCGCCTCTATCGGTGTAATGCTTAATATTTCGTCCATCAATCAGGCCGGTTTGAACAACGTGTGCATCAGCAACGCATGTACCGCATGCAAACAACACTTTATTGCAAGCCGCCAGCGCACCTAACTGCTCGGCAACAACCGGTTCTTCGCAAAGCATATCGCGAATAGATTTACTCGATAACAGCAGCGGTACATGCAAATTAATACAATGACCATCCAGCTTTTGCGCTAACAGCGTAGTACACGCCTCAGCGGCAAAACCGGGGGCTGCTGGCCTTGACCCGAGCAACTGTACTACGGTTAGCTTATCCACCGGGCATCGTGTTGATTGCTGTGCCAGAGAATAAATCGTTTCTCCCCAAGACACGCCAAGCAAATCACCTGGCTCCAATAACCTGGGAAGCCAATCGGCGGCAGCCCGCGTTACACGCGCAACGTCACTGGCACTGGCCGACGTGTCATCGGGTACAACCAGGGCTTCCTTCAAACCAAAGGCACTACACAGCTCTTCCGATAGTTGTTGCCCGAGAAAAACATCTTCGTCAAGATACACTCGTACCCAGCCACGTTTTCTGGCTTCTCCCAGATAATTAACCACTGAAGCGCGGCTAATCTGCATTCGCTTGGCTATCTCATTCTGGTTCAAACCGTTGTGATAATAGAGCCATGCCGCTTCAATGAACGGCGAATCGTCTCGCAAGCCGATACCAGATTGCTCAGGCTTAGGCTTGACTTGCATCTGCGACACGATATTGCTCGATTTTTTCTGTGTTGCCATTTATGCAAGCTCGGGAAACAGACCTGCCAATCCTTCCTCGGATGCGGCGCAAACGCCACGCTCTGTGATTAAACCTGTAACTAAATGGTTAGGCGTTACATCAAACGCTGGATTGCCTGCAGGTGTGGCATCTGGAGTTACCTGTACTGATTCGATATCAGCATTTGTTGTTTTACCTTGAATATGGGTTGTTTCACTCAAGTCGCGCTGCTCTATAGGGATTTCTGCAACACCATCGCTAACCGTCCAGTCGACCGTTGGAGAAGGCAAAGCAACGTAAAAAGGTACACCGTTATCCTTTGCAGCCAATGCCTTGAGATAAGTTCCGATCTTGTTACACACATCACCTCGACGTGTCGTGCGATCAGTACCAACGATGACCATGTCAACTTGACCGTGTTGCATTAGATGCCCGCCAGCATTGTCGGTGATGTAAGTATGTGGAACACCGTGACTACCCAACTCCCATGCCGTTATCGCACCTTGATTGCGTGGCCTGGTTTCATCCACCCAAACATGGAGGTTAAGGTTCTCATTATGTGCGTGATACATGGGACTGGTTGCCGTACCCCAATCAACGGTCGCCAACCAACCTGCATTGCAGTGAGTCAGTAATTGAACTGGCTCACCCGCCGGCTTTTTAGCGGCAATGTCTTTGATTATTTTTAGGCCGTTCAAGCCTATGTTCCGGTTAATCTCAACATCTTCATCAGCAATCTCATGCGCAAGTTTTAGAGCGGCGGCAGCACGCTCAACTTCTGGCAGTGGTGTTAAAAAATCACGACAACGGTTCAAGGCCCAACGCAGGTTAATGGCTGTCGGTCGGGTTTTTTCGAGAAAATCCCAGGCGCCGTTCAAGTTCGCATCGGACGGGTCTTCAAGCATCGCCAAGGCCATACCATAAGCAGCGGTTGCACCAATTAGAGGGGCGCCGCGCACACGCATTTCACTTATCGCGTCAGCAAAGTCCTGCATGCTGCGCACCGGCTGTTCACGAAAGTCGTGTGGCAACCAGCGCTGATCGATAATCTCCAGGACATTAGCGGACTCATTCCACCAAAGTGAGCGGTAGTGCTTGCCATTGACTTTCACAGAAAATCCTTGCAGTTATAGCGGCGAGCCAACTCGCAAACAGCTCTGGTGCTTTTAAGCTCGTTAGCACAGTGAACAAGCTCAGCACCCATCATAAGGTTGCGAGCTTCGAGTGATGCTCGAATGCGGGTGTCTTCAATATCTTCAAAATCGGCGTTGTGCGCTAAAGACAAACAACGTCTGTGCATCTCAATGCCGCAGAAAGCCCAGGCATCTTGCCAAATCTCACTTAATACCGCATCACATGCCGGCGTGCTGTCATGGCCTTGTTCTTCAAACAAGGCAACAGGGTACAACATGCCGGTTCGTTCGCTTGCCCACAGTTGTTTGAATTCAGCAGAAAAAGTCTCACCAATCTCTTCAATAACACCCAGTATCCAGTTCTGATAATCATCAAGATCATCACCGCGGTGGGCCGGTTGACTAAAGTAGGCCATTAGAAAATTAGCGAAGAGCATTCCAATATCAAACCCCATGGGGCCGTATTGAACAAACTCCGGATCGATAACACGTGATTGCGTTTCCGTGGACATGATAGAGCCTGAATGCAAGTCACCGTGCACCATGGTTTGCGTGTTCGATGCGAATCTTTGCAACATTCGCTGAGCTTTGACTTTAAGCGCTACATCTGCACGTAACTGATCAACCACGGGGTCAAGCCCTTGTGTGTGATTGTTCATTTCAGCTTTATAGTAAGGGTCGGTAAAAACAAGTGCTTCTGTAATAGCAGGAATTTCTACATTGCCGGCAAACAAAGCAACATCTGCTTTTTTCGTTGTGCTGGACATCGACAACTCGGAACCCCTAAAGGCAGTTTGTGCACAGAACACACCCAGAAACTTTGCCAAACCTGCCACCGTCTCGCCAAGAATAAGCTTACGTCGCAGGATGACATGCGGCTCCAGAAACTCCATTGCAATAAGCGCCTGCTGTTCGTTGAAGTACTTAATGGCTGGTACTGAATCTGGCGCTCGGGATGCTTGCCGAGTCAGCGCATGGTATTCGTAATACGCGCGATACAGTGGCAGCGGCCAGCTATCACCAACCAGCCTGACGTAAGGAAGTGCCTGCTTGATAATCAGTGAGCCCGACTCACCGCTGACGATAAACACCAAATTCAGATTGCCATCACCAACTTCTTTGACGTTCCAGGCACTGGCATCCGCACCAATACAAGACGCAATCTCTGGGATTTTGCCCAACGACGCCGGCAGGCTTTCAACGGTGAGTGGTTTGTACTTTGTGTTCTCGCTCATCGACAAAATCAGCTCAAGTGAGGTTCATAGCACAGTAGATCAACCCTTACCCATATGTCAAACTGCTTGACATATGGGTATTTGTGAGAGGAGTATGACAGGACCACACATTGCCGAAAGGGGAAGCTCGACTTGCCTGTTCATGCACTCGAAGTCAGGGGATTGTTGAAAAATTTTGGCAAAAACCGCGTGCTCAAAGGAATCGATCTGTCACTGAGCCATGGCACGGTCACCGTGTTGATGGGCGCTAATGGTGCCGGCAAATCCACATTGGTTAAAATTATTTGTGGTTACCACAGCGCAGATGAGGGTGAGCTGATAAAGGCAGGACAAGCCTTCTCACCGGAGACCGCCGCAGACGCCATCGCCAAAGGCGTTGTCACAGTTCACCAGTCTATCGATGATGGGGTGATTCCGGATTTAGATGTAGCCAACAACTTATTGCTGGACCGTCTGGCTGAACCGAGATCTGGTTTTTTTGTTCGTGAAGGTAAGTTGCGCAAGGATGCACAACAAGTAGCGGACTCTATGGGTATCGATGTGGACATGAAAGCACGCGTTGCGGATTTGTCTGTAGCCGATCGCCAAATGATAGCCATAGCCCGTGCTATGGCTCGCAAACCGGAAGTGCTTATTCTCGATGAGCCCACGTCTTCGCTATCGGCAACAGAAGCTAGCCGGTTGTTCGCATTGATCGATCGCTTACGCGATGCCGGAGTAGCCATACTTTATATCTCTCACAGGATGTCCGACATTCGTCGCATTGCAGATCGTATTCTATGTATGCGGGACGGTGCGATTTCTGGTGTGTTTGAAGACAAGCCGCTCGACTATGAAGCCGCTGTCACAGCCATGCTGGGCCATCGCATGAACGAAGTGGACTTTACCGCCCAGGTCGGAAACGGGCCAGTATTAGAGCTAAAGGATGTCAAGCTTACACCGACAGCAGAGGCAATAAATTTAACTTGCCGTGACGGCGAAGTCGTTGCGCTCATCGGTTTACTCGGTAGCGGTAAGAGTCGCCTTGCAGAAGTGATCTACGGTATCAGTCGTGCGCTTAGTGGCGAAATGCTAATCGACGGCACAGAGTATCGCCCCGCATCAGTTGAACAGGCTGTTCAGCGAGGTGTCTTTATGTCGCCCAAAGACCGAGGCAGCAACGCCGTAATACCTGCGTTCGATATCACAAACAACATGACACTGCCTTTCTTCGCAAAATTTAGCAAAGGTTCGTTTCTAAGCGACAATCGATCACGAGCTCGCTCACGTGAGATGAATCAACAACTGGGGGTGGTTTGTCAAAGCGAAACTGACGAGATCGGAACGTTGTCAGGTGGGAATCAACAGAAGGTAATGATTGCCCGCTGGCTTATGGAACCTTGCCGGGTATTGTTGCTCGATGAGCCTTTTCAGGGTGTTGACATTGGTGCTCGGCGCGACATCGGTAAACACATCCGCACATCCGCTCCCGGTCGAACCACAATTGTTTTTATGGCCGAGATCGATGAAGCCATAGAAATTGCAGACAGAATTGTTGTGATGTCGGAGGGTTCAATAAAAGGTGAACACATCAACAAGAACATAGAGCTTAGCGCGTTAATCTCTGATATTTCAGGCTCACAAGTTTCCACTGCAGGACAAAACCCATGAATGATCGCATTCTGGATTTTTCAATCAAATACGGTTTCTTAATCCTGCTATTCGGCTTGATCATCTTTTTTAGCCTGGCTACAAACGGTTTTTCAAGCCCACGCTCTGCCGTGTTCGTTTTGCAATCGGTCGCCATCACCGGGATTCTTGCATTGGGTGTGACTTGCACACTGGTTGTCGATGGCTTCGATCTATCCATCGGGGCGGTTGCCACTTCCGCTTTAATGTTGTCAGCGTATTCAATGGTCATTCTGGAACAATCCGCTTTGGTCGCTGTGTTGCTCTGTCTTTTCATGGGCGCTCTTGTAGGCATGATAAACGGTTTACTCATTGTCAGATTTCGCGTTCCGGATTTACTTGCAACCCTTGGCATGATGTTTCTGCTGATCGGTTTGCAGCGAATTCCAACCCAGGGTAATTCCATTGCCACTGGCATGTCATTAGGCAATGGCGTGGCTGCGGAAGGCACCTTCAGCAAAGCCTTTTTATGGATAGGTCGACATCGCTTCGACTTGGTGCTAGAACGATTGGTACCAATGCCCGTCGTGATTTTTTTGGTGATCGCCATACTTATCTGGTTGTTTCTAGGCTTCACGCGACATGGCCGGATGATGTATGCGATCGGTTCTAATGAAAGGGCTGCTGAGCTGGTTGGCGTGAAGGTTAACAACTACAAGATTGCCGCCTACATGATCTCAGGTGTTACCGCTTCCATCGGTGGCATTTTACTCGCCGCCAGATTAGGACGCGGTGACATAGCGAGCGGGAATAATCTTTTGCTCGATAGCGTTGCAGCAGCGCTTATCGGGTTTGCTGTACTGGGTGCTGCGCGACCCAACGCGTTCGGCACGGCGATTGGCGCACTGTTCGTCGGTATTCTGTTGCAAGGCATGACGATGATGAACGCGCCCTATTACACTCAGGATTTTGTTAAAGGTGCCGTACTGGTTGCAGCACTGGTGTTTACGTTTTACCTGTCCTCGCGCCGAACCGGATCGGGACATTAAATCATCACACAGAAGAGGAGCAACATAATAATGATTAGACGAAACTTTATGGCTTTGATCGGAGCCGGCACATTATTGATGAGCAGTGGTCAAGTGCTGTCACAAGATATGCCTGCGCCATTTGATAAAGCTGCCGACGTTAACATTGCATTGGTACGCTACTTATCTACTGGTGACTTTTTTCAGGCTTATCTATCAGGGGTTGAAACACAAGCAGCCGCACTGGGTGTGAATTTGCGCGTTATGGATAGCCGTCAGGACGCAGCACTGCAAGCGGATATGGTCGATCAGGCCATTGCTCTTGGAGTAGACGGAATAGTGATTCAACATGGCTTAACCGAATCCATGAAAGAGGCGGCACAACGTGCGGTCGATGCGGGCATTAAAGTCGTGGCATTTGATGTGAACGTTGAAAACGACGCCATTCCACAAATAGAGCAGTCTGACTATCAACTGGGCAAACTGGCGCTTGATCAGGCATTAAAAGATAACGGCAACGACTTTACCGCCGGTTATGTTTATGTGCCAGGTATTGCACCGCTTGATCGCCGTCACGTTGCCTGGGAAGAAACAAAAGCGGCCAACCCTGCCATTAATGAAGTTGCGCAATTCGGAACGCTGGACAATCCTATTGCTAATTCAGTTGCGAATCAGGCGCGTGCAGTATTACAAGCTAACCCAACTATTAACGTAGTGTTCGCCCCCTATGACGAATTTGCCAAAGGTGTGAAGATCGCCGTTGATGAAGCCGGACTAACCGATGACATCGACATCTACTCTGCTGATGTTTCCACAGCTGATATATCGGCCATGCGTGAACCCGGTTCAGCATGGGTTGCAACAGTTGCAACCAACCCCGCGGTAGTTGGCGAAGTGTCGGTACGCGCTCTGGCACTCATGCTTGCAGGTGAGGACCCGGGGGCCTCTGTGGTTGTTCCACCAACATTAATCACCCAAGCCTTTCTGAATGAGCAGGATATAAAAAACATGGATGATCTTGGTGCAAAAATGCCGCAGTTCCAACATGCGGATGTTGCAGTTGCAGACTGGATACCTCTGCCTGCCAGATAATCTAATGGGTAATCACTCCCCGGCTTATTACAGGCCGGGGATTTGTTTTATTCAATATCAAGCGTGGCCCGATGATTCATCAACGACAGCTAAAATCGAAATGAACTAAAGCAGCTCGTGCACCGAAATATGAACTGTACTTTTCCGACGCTCACCGGTGCCGATGGCAATCAGTTTATTTAACCACTCGTACTTGCCACTGGGCGCTTCAAATATCATTGATTCACGAAAATAATATTCAGCCGGATCAACTGACTCACCGCGACTTATTTTTTCTATGACCGAATCCGGTCCGTGTCTCATCCCCAGACCACGCATTAGAAAAATGACTCCATCATCGGTTTCAAACGTTGCTTTTACATCAAGCTCTGCCACTTTGTCAGGCCTGATTAGCTGGCAATCTGAACCACCAGATAAAAGTTTTCCGGATAGTCTGTCACCTTTAAAACTGCCACCGGTAATCGGAATAAATCGACGGGTGCCATAAGGTCCGTCCGGGGCAACCTGAGGTACGGCTACTTCGGCTACAAAGTCGAACAAGGGTCGGGACGTGATGTTCACGAATAAATTCCTCCAACGGGTTCTTTACTACATAATTTACACGCGGTAAACAGCTATATATTCAATAGCCAGTTACGGTCGTTCTAATTTTTTCGGGTCGTTCAAACCCAGCAATGGTTCTCTGACCATCTTCTTTC